>CACYPH010000007.1 GCA_902776185.1 uncultured Ruminococcus sp. | reverse complement strand
AATGTTCATGGATTTATTATACCATAGCTACCCTTAAAAATCCACCCCCCTCATGATTGAGGGGGCTGGGGGAGCTGATGTGTCCTTGACACTTTTTTACTTGACTAATCTCTTTGAGAAGTATACAATATCAGTGGTAAATTATCCAACAAATTATTCGATTCGATGTCATATCAGGAGGTAATTATGGCTGATTGTGTATTCTGTAAAATCATCGACGGAGAGATCCCGTCTACACGGGTTTATGAGGATGATCGCATCATCGCGATCCGTGACCTCAATCCGCAGGCTCCGGTCCATGTGCTGTTTATCCCGAAGGAGCATATCGCAAGCGCCGACGAGCTGAATAAGGACAACTGTGATATCGTTGCCCATATCTTCTCAGTCATTCCCGGCGTTGCAAAAGAGCTGGGGCTGACGAACGGCTATCGTATCGTCAACAACTGCGGAGAGGACGGCGGCCAGACCGTCAAGCATATCCATTTCCATTTGCTCGGCGGCAAAAAGCTCGAGGTAACAATGGCTTGAAAGAATCGTGTCAAACACAGATTATTGAAAATATTCTATCATAAGTAAGAAGGGTTTATTATGTCAAAAACATTTAAGATGACCATCGCCGGATGCGAGCGCGAGCTGCCGCTGTGCGCCGTAGACGAACACCTCGACATCGCGGCGTTCATTATGTTCGGCGACGTCGAGATCACCGAAAAAGCCGCTGAGGCACTTTTGAAGATCGCTCCGGAGCATGATATCGTCATGACAGCTGAGGCAAAGGGTATCCCGCTCGGCTATGAGATGGCGCGTCAGGGATGCCGCGAATATCTGGTCGCGCGCAAGGGCGTCAAGGTTTATATGCCCGACCCGATCAGCGTGAACGTCAAATCGATCACGACCCTCAGCCAGCAGACACTTTATCTCGGCAGCGACGACGCCGAAAAGATGAAGGGCAAGCGTGTTCTGATCGCGGACGATGTTATTTCGACCGGTGAAAGCCTCAAGGCGATTGAAGAGCTCGTCAAAAAGGCGGGCGGTATCATCGTCGGCAAGGTAGCGGTACTCGCAGAGGGCGACGCCGCTGACAGAGATGATATCATCTTCCTCGAGAAGTTACCGGTATTTCCTAAGTAAAGAACCCATTCACGTTAGATTATAGGTGAGAGTATGAAGCGGATCGCAGCACACATCGGACTGACAGCCTTTTGTGCGCTTGCGGTCGCTTTTTATTTGCCCGAAAATGTGATCGCTTATGTGATCGGACTGACCGCAGCGCTTGCGATCCTGTTCTTTCTGATCAAGCCGCTCAGGAAAAAGATTGTTATTCCTGTGACACTGACCGTTGTCGCGCTGAGCTTCGGCGTGAATCTGATGTATACCGCGATTGCCGTCAAACCGATCACTTCGCAATACTGCGGTGAGAAACAGCGGATCGAAGCGACGCTGACGGACGAAGAATATCAGCAGTATTCAAAATACTATTATCGTTTGACAACAGATACGATCAACGGCGAAGAAGTACATACAAAAGTATTACTGAAATCTAATCATGTTCTAGAGATAGAACCGTTTGACAAGATCTCCTTTACAGCCGAGGTCACACCGACCGAGAATCTTTATTATCTGGCGAAAGGATACTTTATTACGGTCAATGTCATCGATATGGAGTATACCGCGGCTGACGGTAAGGAAAAACCGCTGTATTATCATGTGATTGGACTGCGGCAGTCGATGCGTGAGGCGATCGAGGATTATCTGCCTAAGGAGGAAGCCGATCTATGTAAGACGGTGCTGATCGGCGATAAATATGCGCTGGATGAAGAGATCAAAGATGATTTCAGATACAGCGGCGCATCCTACTTTGTCGTTGTATCGGGGATGCACTTTTCCATCCTCTGTTTTATGAGCCTTTGGGTATTCAAAAAGCTCTTCAGAAAGCGCTGGATCTACTATCCGCTGACCTACCTTGTGATTTTCCTGTATATGATGATCACCGGATTTCAGCCCTCGGTCATGCGATCCGGCATCATGATGCTGATCCTGATAACCGGTCGATGGGCGCTGAGGTTGACCGATCCGCTGACCTCGCTCGGTATTGCTGGACTGTTGATGCCTGTTATCTTTTCGCCGTACGGGTGCGGCGATATCGGCATGATCCTGTCCTTTGCGGCGACCTTCTCTATCCTAGTATGGCAAGCGCCGATATACGAAAAGATTCGTGTGAAGAAACGGGGAAAATCGTTGATTGTACGGTGGCTGATCAAAGGGATGAATGCCGTATTACAGATCATATCCGTGTCGCTGTCGGCAAATATCCTGGTACTGCCGTTATCGATCTTTTTATTCAACGGCTTTTCGTCGGTTACCTTGTTGTCATCGCTGTTGCTCTATGCGCTGATCCCGCTGATGATGGGGCTCACGCTCGGTATATGCGTACTGTATTATCTCGGTTCGCTTCGCTATCTTTCACTATTATTATCTTGGCCGCTGTACGGTGTGTCAAAGCTGACGTTGTGGATCGTCAGATCGCTTGCTGCTATCCCTTTTTCGTATATTCGCGTCACATCCCCTTGCTTTTACATCTGGGTTGCGGTGACGCTGGTGTTGGGAATTATCGCGTTTATCCTGCGGCGCAAATACCGCTTGTATCCGATCGTGATCCTGATTTCGGCGATGGTGCTTGTCGGCGGGATGGCTGTCAATACCGTTGTCCTATTGCATACAAATATGCTGGAGTATGATGCAGGTCAGAAGGGCGCGGCGGTCTATCTCAACTACTGCGGACGAATCCATATGCTGCGCTTTGACTGCGACTCGGACTTTGCTTATCAGATGCTGTATCGGTTGGAGGACAGTCACGGCGGCGTGCAGACCGCTGTTTGTACCTCATATAACGAAAACGTCAATTATAACCGTATGTCGGACAAAGAGTTCGCGATACGACATTACTTGATGTATGACGGTGCAGCGGAACGCTTCGACGGGAGTGAGCCGGAGGAACGGTTCGGCGGCAATCAAACAATCATACTTGATGACGGCGTCGTACTCGAAACGGTCGAGAATGACGGAAAATTGCTGTTCTATCTGACAGATAGGGGAAAGACGGTCTTGCTGATCCCGCGAGGATTTGAATATGATGCGATCCCTGCTGCGATGAGAAATGTCGATGTGATTCTTTTGGATAAAGCAGGAGAAAACTACGATCAACTGCGGTGTGAAACATTGGTTTTGTGCAGCGGCGATCAGCAATTGAAACAACTGCCGCAGTACGACATCCTTTATACACCGGAGGATAAGCGTGTCGGGATCGATCTGAATTGACATCCTCAGCCCCTGTTGGTATAATTGAATCAATACAATAGCGAGGTGCGCTATGATCAATGAAAGCGAACTGAAAAAACAACTGTCAAAAGGACAGTTCAAGAACCTCTACTTGGTGTTCGGCGAAGAAAAAATGCTCGTCAAGCGCGCAGTAGAGCAAATCGAAAAGAAGCTGATCGGCGGCGAAATCAATGACTTTAACTACCATGTGTTCGGCGACGGCGCGGATATTTCCGAGATTTCTGTCAGTGCGGATATCATCCCCTTTATGGGCGGATATAATATTGTCCGTATCAACGATATGGATATCGACAAGCTCAAGTCGGACGACTATGACGCGTTGATGAAGATCCTGAAAAACCTGCCGGATACGACCGTAGCGATCATAACGATGCCGACCTTGGAGGTCAGCTCCAAAACCGCAAAATCTCAATTGAAAAAGCTGATCACACTTGCGGATAAAAACGGCGTTTGCATGGAGCTTGTGCATCGTTCAGGATTGGCGCTTGAACGCGACCTGTGCAAATGGGCGAATGCCGGCGGCTGCTCCATGAGCGAGCTGACCGCGCATCAGTTGATCGGGTATGTCGGCGAGGATCTGAACCTCCTCAATACCGAGATGAAAAAGCTGACCGCCTATGCGAACGGCGCTGAGATCACGCCCGAGATGATCGATCTTTTGGTGACGAAAAGTACCGAAGCAAGCATTTATGACCTGTTCGGCTTTATTGTTGCCGAGAACACCGATAAGACGATGTCCGCGATCGCGGCGCTCTATTACGACGGCGTGAACGGCATGACGATCTGCTCTGTGCTGTCGAACGCTTATCTCGACGCGTACCGCGCTCGGGTCGGCTCACAGGCGGGGAAGAAAACCGCTCAAATCGCGGCTGACTTTTCCTACGGAAGACGCGAGTGGGTGCTTTCAAAAGCGCTCAAGCAGATCCGATCTGTCACGACGCCGGCGCTTCGCCGCAGCTTGGATGCGATCCTCGATACCCAGACGCGATTGGTCACCGAAGCGGTCGACGATCGTACCGAGGTGGAAAAGCTGGTTTGCAGATTAATTCTGATCGCAGGTGACAGATCCGATGAATAAGCTCGAACTCAAAGAGGCTGTCATCGTCGAGGGACGCTATGATAAAATCAAGCTATCGGAGATTATCTCCAGTCCCGTAATCGAAACCGGCGGCTTTCGCGTGTTCAAGGATAAAGAAAAGCAGACGCTCATTCGGCAGATCGCCGAGAAGCGCGGGATACTCGTGATGACTGACGTCGATTCGGCGGGCTTTGTGATCCGCAATTTTTTGCGCGGGATCGTGCCCGAGGATCAAATCAAGCATGCTTACATCCCGACCGTCGAGGGTAAAGAGAGCCGCAAAGCTGAACCATCTAAAGAAGGAAAGCTCGGCGTAGAGGGGATCGACAGAGAAAAGCTGATCGAATCGATCCGCAAAAGCGGCGCTCAGATCGTCGGTGAAGAAGCATCAATATCTGCTGAGATCACCAAAGCGGATTTCTACAACTACGGTCTCAGCGGCAGTGAGGATTCTGCAAGGCTGAGAAAAGCGATCCTCAAAGCGTTAGGCTTGCCGGAGTACCTGACCGCGAATGCGATGATCGCGGCACTGAATTGTCTGTTTACAAAAGAAGAATTTGAAGATTATTTGCAAAAAGAATGACTGCCGCCGTAATGGTGACAGTCATTCTTGATATGTTATTAGTTGTGTTAAAACCCGCCGTTGATGTTCTTTACGACTATTAAACAGTTTGCAAAAGGCGGGATTGGGTGAAGCGTCACGCTTCGGCGGAACGGGGTGAAGCATCATGCTTCGGCGGAATAGGGTGAAGCATCATGCTTCATCCCAGTTGTGCCAAACGTTCTGGATGTCGTCGTTATCCTCGAACATATCCAGCATCTTCTGCATCTTCTCCTGCGTTTCAGGATCTTCGATCTTGGTGTAGTTGGACGGAACCTGCTCAACCTCAGCGGATGCAAATTCATAGCCTTTTGCCTGCAGATCGTCGCGGACTGCTCCCAGATCGTCCGGCTCGGTGTAGATGGTGAAGATGTCCTCGTCCGCTTCAAAGTCAGCGGCGCCTGCCTCCAGAGCGTCCTCCATGACGGTGTCTTCATCCTTTTCAAGATCTTCGCGCTCGATGACCAGAACGCCTTTCTTTTCAAACATGAAGCCGACACAGCCGGGGGTACCCATGTTGCCGCCGAACTTATCGAAGTAATGTCTGACGTCGCCCGCGGTACGGTTGCGGTTATCTGTCAGCGCTTCTACGATAACGGCAACGCCGCTGGGACCGTAGCCTTCATAGGTGACCGCCTCATAATTCGCGCTTTCACCGCCCTGAGCCTTCTTGATCGCACGCTCGATATTGTCGTTAGGGACATTGTTTGCCTTTGCTTTTGCGATACAGTCGCGCAGCTTCGAGTTAACATTGGGGTCGGCGCTGCCGCCGTCACGGATCGCGACGATCAGCTCGCGGCCGATCTTGGTGAAAATCTTGGCGCGAGCCGCGTCATTTTTACCTTTTTTCTGCTTGATAGTACTCCATTTATTGTGTCCTGACATTGTTTCTCATTCCTTTATTGTTTTATATCTATCCTAATATACCATATCTTGTGGAATATTGCAATTAGTAATTACAGTTTTGTAACAACTCTATTGCCTGTTTTTGATGTGAGTGGTAAAATACAGGTTAGGATAAAAATAAGGAGTGAGCATGATGGTTATGTCGATGACCGGTTTCGGCAGAGCAGAGATCTCTGTCGGTACCCGCGATATCATTGTCGAGATCAAAAGCGTCAACCACCGCTACTATGAGTTTTCCTGCCGCACCGGCAGAGGCTACAGCTTTCTGGAAGATAAGCTGAAAAAATATGTCGGCGAAAAGGTCAGCCGCGGTAAGGTGGATATGTATGTATCCGTTACCGAAAACGACGATACTGCCGTTGAGGTCGAGCTGAATCGACCGCTTGCCAAGGGTTACATCGATGCGATGCATACGTTGGCAAAGGACTATGGCGTTCGCGAGGATATCTCGGTATCTGTGTTAGCGCGCATCAGCGATATTTTCCAGATCCACCGCCCGCCGACGGATGAAGAAGCGGTGTTCAACGACGTCAAGGTCGCGGTGGATGAAGCGCTTTCGCATTTTCTTGAGATGCGCCGTGCCGAGGGGGATAGGCTGCGTGCCGATATCCTGTCCCGCGCCGAGCATATCATCTCTATCGTCGGCGAGATCGAGGAGCGATCCCCGATCACCGTACAGGAGTATCGCGAAAGACTGTACGCAAAGCTTAAGGACGTTCTGCAGAGCAACAATATCGACGAGCAGCGTATCCTGACCGAAGCTGCGATCTTTGCCGATAAGGTTGCCGTGGACGAAGAGACCGTCCGCCTGCGTTCGCATTTTGACCAGATGAAGAGCTTCCTTGATTCCGACCAGCCAATCGGACGCAAGCTCGATTTCATCGTACAGGAAATGAACCGCGAGGCAAATACCATCGGCTCCAAGGTCACGGATTCCAAGCTCGCTCATAAGGTTGTCGAGATCAAGGGCGAGATCGAGAAGATCCGCGAACAGGTCCAGAATATCGAGTAACGGAGGAGCTTATGCGATTTGTCAATATCGGCTTCGGCAACGTTGTGAATATCAGCAAGATCGTTTCCGTTGTCAGCCCCGATTCTGCACCGATCAAGCGTATCGTGCAGATGAGCAAGGCGGCGTCGACCCTGATCGACGCGACCTTCGGCAGAAAGTGCAAGGCGGTCATCATCACTGACAGCGAGTACATCGTTCTCTCCGCACTGACGACCGAAACGATCGCTTCGCGCATGGAGGAGAGCAAGGATGAGTAACAGAGGACTTTTGGTTGTCTACGCAGGCGCATCCGGCGTCGGCAAAGGCACGATCATGAAAAAACTGCTTGCCGCAGATCCTAATATCCGCTTATCGGTTTCCGCTACGACCCGTGCGCCGCGTAAGGGAGAGGTAAACGGCAGAGAATACTACTTTGTCACCCGCGAGGAATTTGAAAATCTGATCGCAAAGGATGGTTTTCTCGAGCACGCCGAATATGTCGGCAACTGCTACGGCACGCCGAAAGAACCGGTGTTTCGAATGCTCGATGAAGGGCTGGACGTCTTTCTGGAAATTGAGCTCAAAGGCTTTTTGCAGATCAAAGAGTCTTGTCCCGATTGCCTGAGCATCTTCATCGTGCCGCCATCCTTTGAGGAATTGCAGGCGCGCCTTGAGGGAAGAGGCACCGAGACGCCCGAGGTGATCGCCGCAAGGCTGAAAACCGCTCGCGAAGAGCTTGAACACCACCATTTATTTGATTATGTTGTTGTAAACGATGATGTCGACCGCGCCGTCAAAGAGGTGCTGTCCATCATTTCAGATAGAAAAAATAAACTTGCTATAAAGGAGTAAGAACCATGAAAAGAGCATCATTAGATGATATGTTGACCGGCAAGGAGAGCCGCTATGCGCTCGTGATCGGCGTTGCAAAGCGCGCCAGAGAGATCGCCGACGATTTTAAGGAAGAGGGCGTGATCACTGAGGATAAGCCCGTTCTGCTTGCAATCGAGGATTTCAAAAACCACAAGTACAACATTCTGGAAGAAGACTGATTGACTGATGACCTGTGCTATCGCACGCGTTGCCGTAGAAAACGCCGTTTATCATTTTGATAAAGAGTTCAGCTACCTCATCCCGCCGACTGTCAAGTGCGATCTGACGGGGTGCAGAGTTGTTGTGCCGTTCGGCAGAGGTAACGCGCGCCGTCAGGGAATTGTCACCTCTGTCGCCGATACCGAAGATACGACCGGTCTCAAAGAGATCGCCGATGTTTTGGACGATGAGCCTGTTTTATCGTCCGAACAACTCGGGATGTGCGCTTTTATGAAGGAGCATTACTTCTGTGCGTATTATGACGCGGTCAAGGCGATGCTGCCGGCAGGGATCAACTATCGTTTGTCGGTTGAGTATTCCGTCAGTCGAGATCTTGGCGACCGATTCTATGACCTCTCCGACGAATGGCGCAGGATCGTTTCTATTATTCGTTCAAAGAATAATAAATTCGAGAAGAATGCTTTATTAGCCGAGTTAGGCTACAGCAATTCATCTGTTCTTGACGAGATGGAAACCGACGGGGTTTTAATAAAATCTGATTCAGCTTTTCGCCGTATCGGAGATAAGACGATCAAAATGCTGCGTTTGTCTGATGATTATTCAGACATCATCGATTCTGTCAAGCTCAGCGCAAAACAGCAGAGCGTGATCGATCTGCTGCAGTCGGTCGGCTCAGCGTCTGTCAAGGAGATCTGTTATTACACCGGCGTGACCTCGTCTGTTGCGGATGCGCTAGTCAAAAAAGGGATCGCCGCGTATTTTGACGATGAAGTGTTCCGCATCCCGAAAACCTCCGATGCAGTCAGAAAAAATGTCATCCTCACCGAAGAGCAGCAGAAAGCCTATGACGAGCTTTTGACGCTGTACCGCTCCGATTCGGCAGAAGTTTCGCTGCTGTACGGTATCACCGGCTCGGGAAAGACGTCGGTGTTTTTCAAACTGATCGAGCAGGCGTTATCCGATGACAAGGACGTCATTGTGATGGTACCCGAGATCGCGCTCACCCCGCAGCTGATCGCTGTGTTTAAGGCGCGTTTCGGCGATAAGGTGGCAGTTTTCCACAGCGCGCTGTCGCTCGGCGAAAGATTGGATGAATACAAACGTGTTCAGCGTGGTATTGCTAAAATAGCGATCGGTACGCGGTCTGCCGTTTTTGCGCCGTGCAAAAATCTCGGCTTGATCATCATGGACGAGGAGCAGGAGCATACCTATAAAAGTGAAGCAAAGCCGCGATTCGATGCAAAAGATCTGGCGCGCTTTCGCTGTTCCTATCATCGATCCCTGCTGCTGTTATCCTCCGCGACCCCGAGCGTTGAAACGTTCTACTATGCGTCGACCGGCGTATATCATAAGCACACGCTGACAAAACGTTACGGGACTGCGGTACTGCCCGAGGTCATTATCGAGGATATGAACGAGGAAGTCGCGGTCGGTAATACCGGAAGCTATTCAAGCCGACTTTTGCAGAGCATCGAGGACAATCTCGATCACGGTAAGCAGTCGATCCTGCTATTGAACCGCAGGGGATACAATTCCTTTGTCACCTGCAACAGCTGTAAAGAACCGCTGACCTGTCCGAATTGTTCGATCTCACTGACCTACCATAACGCGAATAATCGGCTGATGTGTCACTACTGCGGCTATTCGGTGAAGTATACCGCTGAGTGTCCGACCTGCCACAGCCACAGCCTGCGATTGTCCGGCACCGGTACACAGAGGGCAGAGGTGGAGCTTGCCGAGATCTTTCCGCAGGCGCGGATCCTCAGGATGGATACCGACAGCACGATGACGCGTTCGTCGCATGAGAAGAAGCTCAGCGCGTTCGCAAACGGCGACTATGATATTTTGGTTGGCACACAGATGGTTGCAAAAGGATTGGATTTTCCGAACGTGACGCTGGTTGGCGTTTTGAACGCAGATAGAATGCTGTATCTCGACGACTACCGCAGCTATGAGAATACTTTTTCTCTGCTGACGCAGGTCGTCGGGCGCTCCGGCAGAGGCGCTCAAAAGGGCAGGGCGATCATCCAGACATTCACCCCAGAGAACCCGATCATCTCCCTTGCCGCAAGGCAGGATTACGACGCGTTCTATCAATCGGAGATAGGGTTGAGAAAGGCGATGCTGTACCCGCCGTTCGCGACGATCTGTCTTGTCGGCTTTGTCAGCGAGAATGCAAAAAAATCCACCGACGCCGCCAGGAGCTTTTTAACAAAAATGACCGCTTATCTGAGATCCGATTACCCCGATATCCCGCTGAGAATACTCGGTCCGGTACCGGCGGCGGTCTTTAAGGTGAGCAATAAATACAGATATAAACTGATACTGAAATGCCGCAACGACCGGCGCTTTCGCGAGATGCTCGGCAATATGCTGATCGCCTTTTCCAAAGAACGCGCGTTCAGCGACGTGACGGTATATGCGGACGTTGACCCGCATGAGATTTAATACCCTATAGGAGGGAAACCATGGCGTTAAGAAACATCGTCAAAGAGGGCGACCCGATTCTGACCAAGAAGTGCCGCCCCTATGAAAAATTTGATCAAAAACTCTGGGATCTGCTCGATGATCTGATCGAAACCCTCGAGGACTCGGGCGGCGTCGGTCTTGCCGCGCCCCAGGTCGGCGTGATGCGCCGCTGCTGTGTCATCGACGTCGGCGACGGTCCGATCGAATTCGTCAACCCCGAGATCATCGAGACCGAGGGCGAGCAGGAGGTCCAGGAGGGCTGTCTGAGCTGTCCCGATCAGTTCGGTATCATCATCCGTCCCAAGCACGTGAAAACGCGCTACTTCGACCGCAACGGGAAGGAATGTATCATCGAGGGCGACGACTTGTTTGCACAGGCGATGTGCCACGAGTTTGATCACCTCGACGGCATCATCTTCAAGTCAAAGGTCATCCGGATGCTGACCGATGAAGAACTCAGAGAGATGAGAGAAGAATGAAACTGATTTTTATGGGCACGCCGGATTTTGCCGTGCCGTGCCTTGAAAAGCTGATAGAATCCGGACATGAAGTCGCCGCGGTTTTTACTCAGCCGGATAAGCCTGTCGGCAGAAAACAGGTATTGACCCCGCCTGACGTCAAGGTCTGCGCGCTGAAACACGGTCTGACGGTATATCAGCCGAATTCGATGCGCGACGGAACGGCGATGGAGATCATCCGAGAAAAGAATCCCGATGCGATCATCGTTGCGGCATACGGCAAGATCCTGCCGAAAGAGATCCTCGATTTCCCGCGTTACGGCTGTATCAACGTTCACGGATCGCTCCTGCCGAAATACCGCGGCGCCGCGCCGATCCAGTGGTCGGTCATCAACGGCGACCCCGAGACCGGTGTGACGATCATGCAGATGAACGAGGGGATCGATACCGGCGATATGCTGCTGCAGCGTGCGATCCCTATCGGTATCGACGATACCGCGGAATCGATGTTCGATAAGCTCGCACAATTGGGCGGAGATGTGCTGATCGAAGCACTCGACAAACTCGAGAGGGGAGAGCTGATTGCCGAAAAGCAGGATGAAAGCCTCGCGACCTACGCGTCTATGCTCGATAAAAGCATCTCGCTGATCGACTGGAGCAATAGTGGTACAGCGGTGCATAACCTTGTCAGAGGTCTGTACAGCTGGCCGGTTGCATATACTCTACTGCACGACAAGAAGCTGAAGATCCTGCGTACCTCGCCTTGTGAAAAATCCGGAGAAGCGGGTAAGATACTGTCCCTCGATCCGCTGACCGTTGCCTGCGGCGAAGGCTCGGTCATCATCCATGAACTGCAGCTCGAGGGCAAAAAACGTATGGACGCAAAAACATTCCTCGTCGGGCACAAGCTCTGTGTAGGCGAGCTGATAGGAGAATAAGATGGGTTATATGTATTACGACTGGACATGGTTTGTCATCATGATACCGTGTCTGCTGCTGTCACTCTATTGCAGTGCAAAGGTCAAAACCACATTCAGCAAATATTCAAAGATTCCGAATTCCCGCGGGATGACCGGCGCTCAGGCGGCGGACGCCCTACTTCGCGCTAACGGCGTAACAGGTGTTGTGATCGAACGGGTCGCAGGTAATCTGACCGACCACTTTGATCCGCGCACCAATACGATCCGCTTGTCCGAATCTGTCTACGGTTCCACCTCTGTTGCGGCGGTCGGCGTTGCGTGTCACGAAGCCGGACACGCCTGTCAACACGCGGAGGGATATTTCCCCAACAAGCTGCGCTCGGCGATCCTGCCGGTTGCCAATATCGGCACAAAGCTCGGCTGGATTCTGGTCATCATCGGTCTGCTTCTGCCAACGCGATATGACTTTGTTGTGACGATCGGTATCATCCTGTATTCAGCTGCAGTTTTATTCACTGTCGTCACGCTTCCGGTGGAATTCAACGCCTCCGCACGCGCGCTGAAAACCATCAAGGCGAATCACTTTTTGACCGAAGAAGAATACCCCGGCGCAAGCCGTACACTGCGTGCCGCAGCGATGACCTATGTCGCTGCCGCCGCTACCGCGATCCTCCAGCTGCTCAGACTGGTGCTGATCGCGACCAATCGCAGAAGATAAATTTAGGAGTAAACAATGGCAGACGTACGCAAAATCGCATTTGAAGTCATCGATCGCGTTCTTTATGAGGACGCGTACTCTGCTATTGCAATCAATCTCGCGGTCAAAGAAAATGTGTTGAATCCGCTGGATACTTCCTTTTTATCTGCTTTGGTATACGGCGTATTGGAACGCAAACTGACGCTTGAGTATATCATCCGTCAGTATTCGTCGATCCGCATTAAAAAGATCGAGAAAAAGACGCTGATCATCCTGTATCTCGGTGTTTATCAGCTGATCTTTATGGATAAGGTGCCCGACAGCGCGGCGGTCAATGAAAGCGTCAAGCTGTGTAAAAAACTGCGCCTGTATAAAAGCGCGGGCTTTGTCAACGCGATCCTGCGCAATCTGGTTCGTGCCGATAAGCAGTACAAGCTACCGGATGAAAAGGATAAGATAAAATACTTATCTGTCAAGTATTCCTGTCCCGAGGCTTTGGTCGAGGAGTGGCTCGAGCAATACAGCGACAAAACCGAAATCATATTAAAAGGTTTTCTCGGCAGACCGCCGCTCACCGTCCGCGTCAATACGCTGAAAACGACCAAGGCGGAGTTAACTGCCGCTTTGACAAATCGAGGGATAACGGTAGAGAATATTTCTTTTCTAGAAAATTCACTGCATCTCAGTCATACCGGTTCTCTGGAACAGATACCGGAATTCCGAGACGGACATTTCTTTGTCGAGGACGCCGCATCTCAGCTGTGTGCCGAAATGCTCGGCGCTGAGAAAGGCGAGACCATCTGTGATGTGTGTTCCGCGCCTGGCGGAAAATCCTTTTATTCCGCGATCCGTATGGAAAATCAAGGAGCGGTATATTCCTATGATCTCCACCGTCATAAGCTGGGTTTAATTAACGACGGGGCAAATCGGCTTGGAATTGATATCATCAAAACCGCTCAGCGCGACGCCGCCGCAGAGGACGCTCCGCTTCCTGAATGTCAGCGGATTTTGTGTGATGTACCCTGTTCAGGGCTCGGAATCCTTCGAAGAAAGCCCGAAATTCGTTACAAAACAGACACAAATATTGACATATTGCCAAAGTTGCAATACAGTATATTGTGTATGAGCGCGTCATATCTCCCAACAGATGGGATTCTTGTCTATTCGACCTGTACGCTGCGCAAGTCGGAGAATGCGGATGTGATCGAACGCTTCTTAAGCGAGCATCCGGATTTTGCACCTGAGCCACTTAACTTGCCCGACGGTTTTGAACGACAGATCGAAGAGGATGACCATTGTCTGACGATCCTGCCCGGCGTATATAACACCGACGGATTCTTTATCGCGAAGCTCAGGAGGGTGAAAGATGCTGACTGATATCAAGTCGATGAACCTTGCTGAGATAAGCGCTTATCTGACAGATAACGGCTTTGAAAAATTCCGTGCAAAACAGGTCCTTTCGTGGATCAAGCAGGACGCAGCGTCTTTTGACGAAATGACGAATCTTCCCGCAAAGCTCCGGGATTTTCTTAAAGAGAACGCATATCTCGCCAAAGCCCAGATCGTCCGCGTACAGCGCTCAAAGATCGATGCTACCGAAAAATTTTTGTTCGAGTTATCCGACGGCGAATTTGTTGAGGGTGTACTCATGCGCTATCATCACGGCTTGAGCGTCTGTATCTCGACACAGGTCGGCTGTAAAATGGGTTGTACCTTTTGTGCGACCGGCAAGAGCGGCTTTTCCCGCTCGCTGACAGCCTCCGAAATGATCGCTCAGATCCGTTCCGCCGAGCTTCATGCGGGAGAGAGGATCTCTAATGTCGTCTTGATGGGCATGGGCGAACCGTTTGATAATTATGATAATGTGATCCGATTCCTGCGCTTGGTATCCTCTGAGGATTCGCTGCACATCGGAATGCGTCATATTACGATCTCGACCTGCGGGATCGTACCCCGAATGCGGGATTTTGCTGATCTGGAGTTACAATGCGGTCTATCCGTTTCGCTCCATGCGCCGGATGACCGATCGCGTTCGCGTACCATGCCGATCAACCGCCGTTATCCGATCAGTCAGGTCATCGAGGCTTGTCAATACTATATCAAGAAAACCAATCGCCGGATCACCTTTGAGTACGCTTTGATCAGCGGCGAGAATGATTCCGACGATCATGCACACAGGCTCGCGGCGTTACTCACCGGCATGCTGTGTCATGTCAACCTGATCCCCGTCAATAACGTCACGGGCGCAGGTTATCAGAAAAGTACATTAAAAAGGCAGAATGCCTTTGTGAATATATTGTCCGCCGCGGGGATCAACGCGACCGTTCGCAGAACGCTCGGCTCGGATATCGACGCATCGTGCGGACAGCTCAAAAGAAACTTTATGAAAGGGGATGTGTGATTTGGAGATTTTTTCAAAATCCGACGTCGGTCTTGTCCGACATGAAAACCAGGATTCATCAGCCTTCTCCGTCATATCCTCAGACTGCGTATGGGCGGTGGTTTGCGACGGAATGGGCGGCGCCAGCGGCGGTAAGGTGGCGTCGTCGCTTGCTGTAGAGCATATCACCGAATCACTCAACAAAAACTATCGGGAAGAGATGAGCGGCGAGGATATCGCCGATATGATGATCACCGCCGTTGAAGAGGCGAATCTTCTCATCTATCATACCGCGATGGAAGACAGCGATTTGGCAGGAATGGGCACGACCTGTGATCTGGTATTTGTCCGCGACAGCGCTGTTCATGTCGTCCATGTCGGCGACAGCCGTACCTACTCTATCCGCGGCGGTAAGATTCTCCAGCTCACCGAGGATCATTCCGTGGTTCAGGAAATGGTTCGCCGCGGAGAACTGACTCCCGATGAAGCGCAGAATCACCCGAACAAGAATTTTATCACCCGAGCGATCGGTGTGAATCATGAAGTACATATCGATTACATCGAAGCAGAATTTGCATACGGTGATGTGATCCTCATTTGTTCCGACGGACTGTCCAATCATGTTCCGAAAGCCGATATGGTCAAGACCGTTCACGAGAACCGCGGCGTGATGCTGATCGATACGCTGGTTGAAATCGCAAAGCGCAACGGCGGTAACGATAACATCACCGTTACCGTAATTTACTAAGGAGTGACCTGATATGGATAAATATACGGGCAAAAAACTTGACGGAAGATACGAGATCCGCGAGCTGATCGGCGTCGGCGGTATGGCGAATGTCTACCACTGCTATGACACGATCGACGCCCGCGAGGTAGCGATCAAGATTTTGAAGGACGAGTTCCTTGATAATGAGGATTTTATCCGCCGCTTCAAGAATGAGAGCAAGGCGATCGCCGTTCTCAATCATCCGAATATCGTCCGCGTGTATGACGTCAGCTTCGGCGATATGATCCAGTATATCGTTATGGAGTACATCGACGGCATCACCCTCAAAGAGTATATCGATATGCAGGGTGTGCTGGATTGGAAGGAAACCGTTCACCTGACAACTCAGATACTCAAAGCCTTACAGCATGCGCACGAAAACGGTATCGTCCACCGCGATATCAAGCCGCATAACATCATGCTTTTGCAGGACGGTACGATCAAGGTAACGGACTTTGGCATCGCGCGTTTTTCCTCTACCGCGACCCGTACCATGACCGAGCAGGCGATCGGTTCTGTTCATTATATCGCTCCCGAACAGGCGCGCGGTGAAAAGACCGACGGCAAGACCGATATCTATTCTGTCGGCGTCATGATGTATGAAATGCTGACCGGCACGCTGCCGTTCGACGGCGATTCCGCTGTTTCTGTTGCGCTGATGCAGCTGCAGGCGAAGGCTCGCCGCCCGCGTGAGATCAATCCCGATATTCCCGAAGGCCTTGAGGAAATCACCATCAAAGCAATGCAGAAGAATCCGGATGATCGCTATCATTCTGCTCTGGAGATGCTGTCCGACATCGAGCGCTTCCGCTTGAATCCCGGCATTCGCTTCTCATACCAGTATCATAATGATAAAAACAGATCACGCACATCCGAAACTCCTAAGAAAACAAAAACCGTTCAGCCGAAGGATGAGGACAAATCCGTTCCCGAAGATATGGTTTATGACGATGATGCACCGGTGCGCAGTCCTGCACTGTCCGCGATCAAGGGCGTCATCATCTCTGCTGTTATTGCCCTGTTGGTATTCGGCGGTATCGCGCTGTATAATGATTATATGGATTCGCTGCCCGTCGAGGTTGACGTTCCCGATTTTGTCGGTATGACCGTCAAAGAAGCGCAGGAAGCCAGCAACGGTATGTTCACTTTCACTCAGGAATATCGCTACAGCGCTGCGATTCCTGTCGATACCATTATCGAACAGAATCCCTCCGGCGGTTCTAAAAAGGTTCAGGAAGGCGCCAACATCGAGCTTGTCGTCAACTCTGCCGATACCGAAGTTGTTGTTCCTTATGTCAATACCGCCATCGGTACAGAGGAGATCGTCGCACATCTCGAGGCAGTTAACCTTGTGCCGAAGATCCTGTATGTCGAGAGTGAACAGACTGCGATGAAGGTCGACTCGGTGTATCCGCCTGCCGGAACAACGCTGAAGATCGGATCGGTCGTCTATGTGTTTATCTCTAAGGGTATCACCAAACAGCCGGTTGAAATGCCCTCAATCAAGGGCTATACCGCTGAGGAAGCGATCAAGATGCTTGCCGACGTCGGCATTACCGATTATACCGTCGAATATGACGAGTATATTGAAGCCGGAAAGGATGAGGTCGTGCGCCAGAACCCGCTGCAGGGCAGTATGATCTCTCCCGATTATAAGGTCACTATCATCTGCTCCAAGGGAGAGCATACGGACAAGACCCAGACGGTACTTGTCGACCTGCCCAAGGATGAGAAGAGCGAAGTCCATATGACCGTTCTGATCGACGGCGCTGTCGATCAGGATAACAGCAAGGATGTTATCCCTGCATTCAGCCCGACCTATACGCTGAAATTCAAGGCGAAGGATGACGCGACCGTATTGATTCTGCTTGATGACGAAAGATATCGTGAGTATACCGTCAAGTATGATAACGGCTACGTCGAATTGCTCAATGCTTATCCGTATACGGTGAAATCGGCTGAGACCGATGTACCGTCAGAAGTTGTTGACGTTGAGTCGGAGACCCAGACGGAGTATGTTCCCGAGGAAGGGGATTTTGAATCAGAAGAAACGCCCGCCGTCGATGACGGAGGAATTCCCGAAGAATGATGATAAAAACGCAAGGGTTAATAGTTAAGATTACCGGCGGCTTCTATTATGCAGAAGCCGCCGATGGCATACATGAATGTAAAGCGCGCGGCGTATTCCGCAAGCGCGGTACTTCACCGCTGGTCGGCGACAGGGTGGATATCACGGTCCCCGACGACGGCTACTGCTCGATCGATGCGATCCATGAGCGCAGGAACGCACTGGTGCGTCCCGCTATGGCAAATCTTGATATTCTGATGATCATCAGCTCGGTCAAAGAGCCTAACGCCAACCTTTACCTGATCGATAAAATGACCGCTGCCGCTGTCAGCAAGGACATCGAACCGATCGTCGTGTTTACTAAGACCGACTTGGGCTCAGCCGAAGAGATGGTCGAGATCTACCGCAAGGTCGGGATCAGAGCATTTGAGTTTTCCGCGGTCGATCAGCGCGGACTGGAAGACATCAAAGCGGTCTTGAAAGATAAGGTCACCGCATTCTGCGGTAATTCGGGCGTCGGTAAGTCAACGCTTTTGAATTCGCTGTTTCCCGAATTGAATCTGCAGACAGGGGAGATCAGCGATAAGCTCGGCCGCGGCAGACATACGACGCGTACCGTCGAGCTGTTCAAAAAACACGGCGGCTATATTGCGGATACACCCGGATTCTCAACGGTCGATATCGAACGCTTTGAGCTGATCCGCAAGGAGGAGCTGAAATTTGCGTTCCCGGAATTCGATCGGTTTTTCGGAACGTGTAAGTTCAATTCCTGCAATCATCTGTGCGAAAAAGGCTGCAGCGTGATCGAGGCGGTCGAGAGGGGAGAGATCCCGCGCTCTCGTCACGACAGCTATGTCAGAATGTACGACGAGGTCAAGGATATCAAAGACTGGCAGTTATAACATTATATTAGGGGAGGGGAGATCTCTCCTAAGGAGAGGTGTCACTGAAAGTGACAGAGTGGTGCCGTCTCCGGCAGAGGAATGCTCCTCCCGATACTTTTTCTCAATTATTTTGCGATTTGACTTGCAATATCACAAAAGTTGTGGTAATATAATACTGCTCTGGGGGCGTAGCTCAGCTGGGAGAGCGCTTGAATGGCATTCAAGAGGTCAACGGTTCGATCCCGTCCGTCTCCACCAGAAAAATCGGTAACTATTCGCTAGTTACCGATTTTTCATCAACGTTGTTCAATCGAATATACGGAGGCTTAGCTCAGCTGGTGAGAGCGCCTGCTTCACACGCAGGAGGTCACTGGTTCAAGTCCAGCAGTCTCCACCATTGACAAAAGCAGATACCCATTCGGGTATCTGCTTTTGTCATATAACAGTGCAGTGGAGACTGCTGAACTTGAAGGCGAGCGTGCCAAGCGAGGAACGCAAAGTCGTTCCGAGTGCAGGTAGAATTAGTCCGGCGGACTAATTCTAAGGAGAGCGTAGAAGAAGCCTATGTCGTCAGCCGGGTGCTCCTAAGACGAGGTAGCAGGTGATCGATCCGAAGTACGTAAGCAGTCTCTGTTTCATTAAAGTGGAGACTGCTGGACTTGAAGGCGAGGGTGATGCTCCCGTTGACAGCTGCAGTTGTCGGTAACAAGACTGTAACCGCTATTTTCCTTGATAATCTTGATATTGTGGTTTGAGTTGTGCTATAATGTTTTGGTAAATTGAGTAAATGCGACTTTTAGGGGGATAACTTATGCCTTTATGTATGGGTTGCTTGAATGAAATACCCGCTGCCGATTCGGTATGTGACATTTGCGGTTTTAACAATGCCGAAAAGCAGGCCGCTCCGTTCTTGCCGTACGGTACTGTATTAAATAATAAATATGTTGTAGCAAAGAACCTGGATACCAACGGCGAGAGCACGCGCTATCTCGGTTATGACAGAACCAACGGACGTATTATTGCTGTCCGCGAATTCCTGCCGATCGGTCTGTTTGATCGCAGCGTCGATGAAACCAAGCTGTTTGTCACGCCTCAGGATAAGAACTGCTTCAATGAAGCGCTGAGTGCATTCCAGAACTACTTTGATGCACTGAAAAATCTGACGGATAATTCCGCTTCGGTTGCGGTGATCGATACCTTTGCCGCGAACAATACTTATTATGCAATCGAAGAGAACGATGATCACATTTCCTTTACCGAGTATCTGGATCACAACGGCGGCCATCTGGAATGGGATGTGGCGCGTCCGCTGTTTATGCCGATCATTACTTTGCTTGAGAATCTGCATAAAAGCGGGATCGGGCATTATGCCGTATCACCGTCTAATCTGTATGTGACTTCTACCGGAAAACTGAAGCTCGGCGGCTTTGCGACCGAGTATGAACGCAAGCGCGGTTCGATGCTGAAATCTCAGCTCTACAGCGGCTGTGCGGCGCCCGAGCAGTACAGCGGCGATATTCCGCTGGACATTGCGACGGACATCTACGGTTTCACTGCGACGATGTTCTTTGCATTGACCGGCAAGCTGCCCGCGAATGCGAAGGACAGAGAAAAAGATGCGCGTCTGCTGATCAGCACCAATACCGTCAAGCGTCTGCCGCCTCACGTGGTATCCGCTTTGGCGAACGGTCTGCAGATGAAGCGCGAGAATAGAATTGCCGATTTTGACGATCTGCGTTCTCAGCTGTCGGTTTCGTCGACCGTTCAGGCAATCCAGAACGAAATTTCCCGTACTGCCAGCATGACGCCGATCAAGCGTGAGCAGGCACGTAAATCCAATGTCAATCCGACTGCCGTCGGCATTATTGCCGCGATCTTCTCGCTGTTGGTATTTGCGGCGCTCGGACTGTGGTGGCTCTCTCAGGATCCGCACCTCGGCATTTTTGAGCAGAAGCCGACAACGATCGCGACTGAACCGCCGACGATCGAAGGCTGGACCGGCGATATCCTCGCCGATTATACCGGCAAGACTTTGGCAGAAGTCCAGGGCGCTTATAAGGGCGAGATCAAGATTTCCTCCGACGGCGATTATTCCGACGATATCCCGAAGGGTTCGGTGATCCGTCAGGAACCGCCTGCGGGTTCTCCTGATTCCAACGGCGTGCTGTATCTGGATATCAGCAAAGGTCCGCGGATGGCTGAGCTTCCCGACGTCATCGGCAAGTCGTCTAAGGCAGCCGCTGAAGAGCTGACCGAGCTAGGCTTAGTCGTTACCCAAAAGGTTGAATTCAATTCCGACTATTCCGAGGGCAAGGTCATCAAGTACGAGGAAAATAAGCCCGGTGATAAGATCGAGACCGATAAAGAGATCGTTCTCATCGTGTCCCGCGGCGAAGAGCCTGCCGATAATAACAATGATTATTACGGAGAATAACAGATAGTAAAACAGGTGGGGTTACTGCCCACCTGTTTTTCATAAGCGTTATTTGATTTTATTGACAGAGTTTTCGGCGTGCTGGATGACATTGAACAGCGAGCCTGCCGCCTCAGGATACTCCTCGGCGATCTGTTCGGGGGAGAATCTCAGCTCATTCAGGTTTGGCACACAATCCTCGCTGTCGGCGCTGCAGAGATTTTCGATATCCGTGAACACCTTTTCCTGAGCCGCTGTTGTGTAGCCGCGAAAATGCTTTTTCTCAACAGTGAACATTCCTTCGGGCGCTGAGGGATTTGCGTGACACAACATTCGAAAGATCTTGTATTCGCTGAGCATCAGATAATTGGTGACGGTTCTGGTCAGCTTTCGGTTTCCGATTCTAGCCAGGCAGTCATAGATGACACCCGCGGTATTATCGAGCAGTCGTCGATTGACGATGTTTGCGGTGTTTCCCCTTGCAGTAAAAGTTGGTTCAATACTTAATTCAGAGAGGTCATATTGACGTTCGGCAGTCCTGCCGAGCAGGTAATCACAGCTGACTCCGTAGAAATCTGCTGCCTTGACAACGAAGCTCAGACTGCATTCGCGGATACCTTTTTCGTAATGCGACAGCAGCGCCTGCGATACGCCGAGCGACTGTGCGGCTTCTTTTTGCGTGAGTTTCTTTTCCTTTCTCAGCAAGGTGAGATTGCGGGCAAAATTGGTGTTCATCATCATCACTCCGATTTGATTATACAATTAGTATAATACATATATTACAATTTGTAAAGTGCGGTGTTTCTTATGAAATCCTATTATATCCATTTTATTCGCCACGGTGCGATCAATCCTACTCTGCGGGGACGCTACATCGGTGTGACCGATGTTCCGCTGTCCGATAAAGGCAAGATGGAAGTGCGCCGGTTGGATGCAACAATGGCGTATCCCTATGCAAAGGCGGTTTTTTCAAGTCCGCTCAAACGCTGTACCCAGACGGCGCGTATCATCTATCCCGATACAGAGCCTTTGATCATCGATCAGCTCAGCGAATGTCATTTCGGCGAATGGGAGAATAAAAGCGCCGCGGAATTAGCAGGCGACGAAACCTTCAAAAAGTGGCTCGCGGGCGACCCTTCGGTGAAACCGCCGAGAGGGGAGAGCAACGCTGATTTTACCCGCAGGGTATGTCTGATTTTCGAGAGCATCGTCGACGGCTTGATCAAGACCGGAACGACCGATGCCGCGATCATCACCCACGGCGGCGTTATGACCACGCTGCTTTCCGTTTACGGATTGCCGCAGGCAAAGCCCTTTGACTGGGTTTGCGATAACGGCTACGGATATTCTCTGCGGATCACCCCGATGCTATGGCAGCGCGACAAGGTCGCCGAAGTGTTCGACCGTATTCCGAAAGAAATAGTCAAGGATGAGGATTGATTTTGCAATTCGCTTTCTCTGATATTTCAAAAATTATCCTTTAATATTGTGATTCTCCTTGAATTTTGCAAGTTGCTGTGATAAAATGAAAGCAATTGTAAAATAGGTGATGATATGATGACAAATTTACTGGTGCGGATCGATACGTCCCGCAAGGACTTTTCCAAGGGACAGCGAAAAATCGCCGCATTTATTGAAGAACACTATGATTCAGCCGCTTTTATGACTGCCGCTAAGCTCGGCGAGGTCGTCGGCGTGTCCGAGAGTACCGTCGTACGCTTTGCAACGCAGATCGGCTATGACGGTTATCCGTATTTGCAGAAAGCGATGCAGGAGATGATCCGCGACAAGCTGAATTCTATCCAGCGCATCGAGGTCACTACCGGCCGCATCGGCGATAATGACGTTGTCGACAGCGTGCTGAATCAGGATATCGATAAGATTCGCAGAACGATCGAGGAAGTATCTCGCGAGGATTTCAACGCCGCTGTTCAAGCAATCATCAATGCTAAGAACATCTATATCTTCGGCGTCAAATCCGCATCGTACATCGCGAGCTTTCTCGGTTACTATCTCGATTTGATTTTCGGTAATGTGCATTTGCTGAATTCTAATTCCAAAACCACTACCTATGAAAAGCTGTTTCGCATCGGCGAGGGCGACGTGATGATCGGCATCAGCTTTCCGCGTTACTCGATCATGGCGGTCGACACAATGGGCTTTGCTCATGACAGAGGCGCTCAGGTCGTTGCGATCACCGACAGCATGGTTTCTCCGCTTGTCAGCAAGGCGGATTCCGTTTTGCTCGCGCGGTCGGATATTGCATCGGTCGTCGATACGCTTGTTGCACCGCTCAGTCTGATCAACGCCCTGCTGGTTGCGATCGTCATCAACTGCAAGGACAAGATCATCGATACCTTCTCAAGTCTTGAGCAGGTTTGGCAGGAGCAGGGAATCTACGCTTTTGAGGCGGAAGAGGAGCGCAATCATGACGCGTAAGGTCATCGTGATCGGCGCAGGACCTGCCGGTATGATGGCGGCGGGAGCTGCCGCTGAAAGCGGCGCGGATGTGATCCTCTTTGAGAAAAACAAGGTCGTCGGACGAAAGCTCGCGATCACCGGCAAGGGCAGGTGCAACATCACCAACTTTTGCGATACAGACGAATTTATCGCTCACCTGACCGCTAATCCGCGCTTTATGTACAGCGCGATCAATGCCTTTTCCTGCTATGATACGGTCGCGTTTTTTGAAGAGCGCGGGCTCAAAACCAAGGTTGAGCGCGGCAATCGCGTATTTCCCGAATCTGACAAAGCGGCGGATGTTGTGGATACATTATATGATTATTTGACAGAGCATCATGTTCAGATCCTAAATCGTCAGGTAAACAGCCTGATCATTGAAAACGGCTCTGTCAAGGGCGTACGGCTGAGCGACCGCGAAGTTTACGCCGACGCAGTTATCGTGACCTGCGGTGGATTATCCTATCCTGCGACGGGTTCGACCGGCGACGGCTATACCCTTGCAAAAGCCGCCGGACATACGATCACCCCGCTGCTTCCTTCATTGGTACCGCTTGTCAGTGACGATACCGATATTCCCAATTTACAGGGATTATCTCTGAAAAATATCGCGATCCGTGTGATTGATAATAATTCTGATAAAGAAATATATGATGATTTCGGCGAGATGCTGTTCACGCATTTCGGCGTATCCGGACCGGTGATCCTGTCCGCGAGCGCCCATATGCGGCAGATGTCGCCGAAGCGCTATCGGATCGAGATCGATTTAAAGCCTGCATTAGACGAAGAAACGCTTGATAAGCGGATTCTGCGCGATCTGGCTGAATTTGCCAACAAGGATATCGGCAATTCCTTGTCAAAGCTGTTGCCGAAAAAACTGATCCCCGTTATCCTGAACCGTGCCGGGATCGATCCTCATATCAAATGTCATGCGCTGACCGCCGAAAAACGACGCGCTTTATTGAATACGCTGAAGTGCTTTACGGTGTCTGTTCATGCATTCCGTCCGATCAAAGAGGCGGTTGTGACGCACGGCGGCGTTGACGTCAAGGACGTCGATCCGCGAACGATGCAAAGTAAGCTGACGGAGAATCTGTATTTCGCGGGTGAAGTACTCGACCTCGACGCCTATACCGGCGGATTCAATCTGCAGATCGCCTATTCTACAGGACGGCTGGCAGGATTTTCTGCCTCTTCAAATTGACAGATAAACGAATCATACTTTCCATATAAAGGAGCTTCACTATGGCTACTGCTATTGCAATTGACGGCCCCGCCGGTGCGGGAAAATCCACCATCGCGCGTTTTGCCGCGAAAACTCTCGGCTTTATCTATGTCGATACCGGCGCGCTTTACAGAGCGATCGGGCTCTCAGCACAGCGCCGCGGTTATGCCGGCGACGACAAAGCATCCATCATCCCGATGCTTAATGAGATCAAGGTCGAGCTGGCGTTCAATCAAGCGCATGAACAGATCGTTCTGCTCGACGGTGAGGATGTGTCCGGCTTGATCCGTACGCCTGAGATCTCTATGATGGCGTCCGCAGTTTCGGCGATCCCCGAGGTTCGTGCATTTTTATTGGATCTGCAGCGCGATATGGCGCACCGCAATAACGTGATCATGGACGGCAGAGATATCGGCACGGTCGTATTGCCCGACGCTCAGATCAAGATATTTTTGTCCGCATCGCCCGAGTGCCGCGCTCGCCGCCGCTATGATGAATTGATCGAAAAAGGAATGGACGTCAAGTATGAGGATATCCTCAGCGACGTTATCGCGCGCGACTATGCAGATTCCCACCGCGATATCGCACCCTTAAAACCCGCTGATGACGCGATCATGGTCGATACCTCCGGCGAGGATCTTGAAACTTCCGTTAATAAACTGGTCAATATCATGAGGAGCAGACTATGAAAAAGAAAAGAAATCATTTTTATTTTTTCTGGCGTGCAGTCACCACGCCGATCATGAAATTGATAAAGCATATGCGCTATAAGGGCAGAGAGAATGTCCCCGCCGAGGGCGCATACATCCTTGCCTCCAATCATAGGGAGGCAGTCGACCCGATCATGCTCGGTATCGGCTTGAAGCGTCAGGTGCATTTTATGGCAAAGGCGGAGCTTTTTGAGAATAAGTTTGTCGGCTGGTTCCTCGGAAAACTTGACGCATTCCCGGTCGAACGGTCCTCATCTGCCGCGCGCGGTGCGATCAAGCACTTTGAGAAGGTTGTCGAGGACGGCAATTTGATGGGAATCTTTATTGAAGGCACTCGCTCCAAGACGGACGATTTTCTCCCGCCGAAAAACGGCGTCAGCCTGATCGCTTGGGATACCAAAACGCCCGTAATCCCGGTTTGCATCACTCATGTGGGCAAAAAGCGCCTCATCCATTACGGAAAACCGCTGTCGCTGGAGGACATGGGCTTTGAGAAAGGTGGCGCGCGGGAATTCCGCAACGCCAGCCGCGTGATCATGGACTGCATCAAGGCGTTAAGGGAGCAGGATCTGAGTGAGTAAGATTACTTTGGCAAAGACTGCCGGCTTCTGCTTCGGTGTCAACCGCGCTGTCAAAATCGCCTATGAGATCGCCGAGAAAAACAGCGGCGGCTGTACCTTAGGTCCGATCATCCATAATAAGGAAATGGTGGCGGAGCTTGCGGAAAAAGGCGTTCGGGCGGTCGATTCCATCGATGAAATAGGGGAGAACACCCCGGTGATCATCCGCTCGCACGGCGTCGAACGAAATGTGTATGACGAGCTGAAAGCACGCGGCGTTGACTATATCGACGCGACCTGTCCCTTTGTTTCGAAGATCCATAAAATCGTCCGTGAGGAGAGCGAACAGGGTAATATCATCCTGCTCGCCGGTGATAAGAATCACCCCGAGGTGCAGGGGATCGTCAGCAATTGCGTCGGCGATTATTACACCTTCAATAATGAAGAAGAGCTCGATAAGATTATAAAAATAATTCCTTTTGAGAATAATAATGGCATTTCAGTAGTAGCTCAGACCACATTTAACGAAAAAATATGGAAAAAATGTTTAAAAAATATCAAAAAACTATATACAAATGCCAAAATTTTTGATACAATATGTAATGCTACGTCAAAGCGACAAGCTGAAGCACATTCGTTGTCAGCTCAATCTGACTGTATGATTGTCATCGGCGACCGCTCGAGTTCCAATACAAACAAGCTCTATTTGATTTGTAAGGAGAACTGCGAGCGCACCTATCTCATTCAGACAGCGGACGAGCTTGACGCCGCAATGCTTGCGGATGCCGAAACTTTCGGCGTGACAGCCGGAGCTTCTACTCCGGATAGGATTATAAAGGAGGTACTGGATAAAATGAGTGATTTAACCACATCCAGCGTAAACGAAACTGAAAACTTTGAGGAGATGTTAGAAGAATCTCTGAAGAGCTTAAATACAAATGAAAGGGTTATGGGTACTGTCGCCAGCATTACACCGAACGAAGTGTATGTTGAAGTAGATGGCAGAAAGCAGACCGGCTTCATCCCGATTGACGAACTGTCTGCTGCTCCGGTATCGAACGCCGAAGACATTGTCAAGGTCGGCGATCGCGTTGAGCTGCTGATCATGAAGACCAACGACGTTGAAGGCACCATCATGCTGTCCAAGCGCAGAGTTGACGCTCAGAAGGGCTTCGAAGAGCTCCAGAAGGCGTACGATGAGAAAGAGATCCTCTCCGGTAAGGTTACCGAGGTCGTATCCGGCGGCGTTATCGTTGTCTGCAACGATATCCGCGTTTTCATCCCTGCTTCTCAGGCGACCATCGAGCGCGACGCTAATCTTGAGGACCTCAAAGGTCAGGATGTCCGCTTCCGTCTGATCGAGATGTCTCAGCGCGGCAGAAGAAGAAAGATCATCGGCTCGATCAAGTCCGTTCTCCGTGACGAGAATGCAGCGAAGCGCGCTGCGTTCTGGGAGACTGCCGAGGTCGGCAAGACCTATGTCGGTACTGTCCGCACCCTTACCTCCTACGGCGCCTTTGTTGATCTGGGCGGCGTATCCGGTATGATCCATATCTCCGAGCTTTCCTGGCTGAGAATCAAGCATCCGAGCGAGGTCGTCAATGTCGGCGACACTGTCGAAGTATACATCAAGGACATCAATACCGAAACCAAGAAAATCTCTCTCGGTTACAAGAAGACCGAGGATAATCCGTGGCTCATCCTTGAGCAGCAGTATCCTGTCGGCACTATCGTTCAGGCGAAGGTCGTCGGTCTGACTGCATTCGGTGCGTTTGCCAATATCATTCCCGGTATCGACGGTCTGATCCACATTTCTCAGATCTCCAACAAGCGCGTCGAGAAGCCCTCTGACGAGTTGAAGGTCGGCGATGTTGTCGATGCAAAGATCATCGCGATCGATTTTGAGAAAAAGCGTGTCAGCCTGTCTATCCGTGCTCTGCTTCCCGAGGCTCAGCCCGCTCCCGCAGTTGAGGAAGAACCTGCTGCAGTTGAGGATGAGGTCGTTGCAGTTGTCGAGCCCGATGCTGCTCCCGTCATCAGCGAGTCTGTTGAGATCGAAGAAGCTCCTGCTGTTGAAGAAGCACCGGCTGTCGAAGAAGCTCCCGTTGTTGAGGAAGCTCCTGCTGCTGAAGCTGAGGAAGCTGCCGAATAATCTAAGAAATTCCGGGCATCCTGATGGGTGCCCGTTTTTCGCATATAGGTGATGAATATGTTAGATAATATTACAAAAGATACGACGGCTGTATTTGAACAGCTGATCGAAACCGCTAAGCTGCACGAAGGGTCGATCGTCGTCCTCGGCTGCTCGACCAGCGAGGTCGGCGGCGATCGTATCGGAACGCACTCGAGCATGGATATTGCAGCGGCGATCTATGACGGTTTCTTTGATCTGCTCAAGGATCAGGGGATCTACCTTGCCGCACAGTGCTGTGAGCATCTCAACCGTGCATTGGTAATCGAGCGCGAGCTCGCAATAAAGCTGAATCTTCCGATCGTCAATGCTGTTCCTCAGCCGAAGGCAGGCGGAAGCTCTGCCACCACCGCGTATTCCCGCATGGACGATCCTGTGCTCGTCGAGCATATCAAAGCTGACGCGGGCGTCGATATCGGCGGAACGCTGATCGGTATGCACTTAAAAGAGACCGCAGTCCCGCTGAGACTGCCCCAGAAGAAGATCGGCGAAGCGTTTGTTGCTTCTGCTCGGACCCGCGCAAAGTTCATCGGCGGCGCACGCGCTGTCTATGATCCCGAATTACTGTGAGGTGTACGATGACTGCAAAAGAAGAATTTATGAAGATCTATACCGATAATATTACCCGCAAAGGCTCCGCCGAGCTGCTCGAGTGGATACAGAAAACCGATTTCTTTACCGCGCCTGCCAGCACAAAGTTTCATTGTGCCTGCGAACACGGCTTGGTGATGCACTCTGTCAGCGTATTCAATACGCTGATGGAAAAGCATTTTGACGAGGAGCATGACAGCATCGAGAGCTTTGCGATCTGCGCGCTGCTGCATGATTTATGTAAAGCGCAGTTTTATAAGGTGTCTACCCGCAACGTCAAGAACGACGAGACCGGTCAGTGGGAAAAGGTTCCGTATTATTCCGTCGAGGACAGCTTCCCGTACGGCCACGGCGAAAAATCCGTTTTTCTGATTGAGCGTTTCATGCGCCTAAAGCTCGAGGAAGCGATGGCGATCCGCTGGCATATGGGCGGATTTGAGGATAGCGGCGGCTATACCATCAGCCAGGCATATGAGCGTTATCCGTTGGCGGTCAAGCTTCATCTTGCCGACCTCGAAAGTACTTATCTCAGAGAAAAGGGAACGTCTACCGTTCGCAAGTAAACCATGAATTTTGAAGAAGCAAAAGTTAAAGCGGCTCAACTGACAAAAGAGCTGAATTACCATAACGACCGATATTATAATCACGACGATCCCGTCATCTCTGACTATGAGTATGACGCGATGCTGCGCGATCTCGAGAATCTGGAGGCGGAATTCCCGCAGCTTGTCACGCCGACCTCTCCGACGCAGCGTGTCGGAGGCAATCGCGGCGAAAAATTCTCGCCCGTGACGCATACCGTCCCGATGGAAAGCCTGCATGATTCGTTTTCAGCGGACGAGATCCGTGATTTTGACCGCAAGGTGCGCGAGATCGTGCCAAACCCGGTCTATGTTGTCGAGCCGAAATTCGACGGACTTTCCGTGTCCTGCGAGTATCGCAACGGCGTGTTCTCACGCGGATCTACCCGCGGCGACGGCATTGTCGGCGAGGACGTCACGGAAAATTTGATGACGATCAAAAGCCTGCCGAAACGACTTGAGAATGCGCCTGCGTTTTTAGAAGTGCGCGGCGAGGTGTATATGTCGGTCGAAACCTTCGAGCGCATCGTCAGCGAGCAGGAGAATAACGGTGAGAAGCCGTTCAAAAATCCGCGCAATGCTGCGGCAGGCTCGCTCAGGCAAAAAGATGCAAAGATCACCGCCCGCCGCAATCTGGATATTTTTGTGTTTAACATTCAAGCGGTAGAGGGCGAGACCTTTACAACTCATACCCAGACCTTGGATTATCTGACCGAGATGGGCTTTCCGACCGCGACCTATTATTCCTGTGAAACGGTCGATGAAGTCCTTGAAGAGATCGAGCGCATCGATACCCATCGCGGCGATCTGCCGTGCGATATCGACGGCGCAGTTGTCAAGGTCAACAACCTTTCCGACAGAGAACTGCTCGGCAGTACTGCAAAATTTCCCCGCTGGGCGGAAGCCTATAAGTATCCGCCTGAGGAAAAGGAGACCGAGCTGCTCGATATCGAGATCAACGTCGGCAGAACGGGCGCATTGACGCCTGTCGGAATTTTCAAGCCGATCCTGCTCGCAGGTACGACCGTATCGCGTGCAACGCTCCACAATGCCGATTTTATCGCAGAACGGGATATCCACATCGGCGATACCGTCCTGATCCGCAAAGCTGGCGAGATCATCCCCGAGGTGCTCTCGGTTGCAAAGCACGCTGAAAGCGGAATACCTTTTAGCTTTCCCGAGTTCTGTCCCTCTTGCGGGAGCAAGATCGTCCGCGAAGAGGGTGAGGCAGCCGTGCGCTGTACCAACACCGACTGTCCCGCGCAGCTTTTGAGACATCTGATCCATTTTGTGTCACGCGACGCGATGGACATCGACGGCTTAGGACCGGCGGTTCTCGAGCAGCTGTTGAATAACGGTATGATCAAGTCGTTTTCCGATCTGTATCGGCTTGAATTAGAACCGTTATCTCAGCTTGACCGAATGGGTACGAAATCGGCGCAAAATCTGATCGACGCGGTGGAAAAATCCAAGTCCGCTGAGATTTATCGGCTTGTCTATGCGCTGGGCATCCGCCATATCGGCGAAAAAGCGGCAAAGCTGCTCTGTGAGCATTTCCTGTCGATCGACAAGCTGTTTGATGCGACCGTCGAGGAAATCAGCGCGATCGACGGCTACGGCGCTATCATGGCGGAATCTGTCGCAGACTACTTTTCGCTGGATGCGACGCGTGCGTTGATCAATGAATTGAGATCCCTCGGCGTCGAGATGAAACCGCTCGAAAAGAAGACGCAGGAGGGTATATTCCTCGGCAAGACCTTTGTCCTGACCGGAACGCTGCCGACGATGAGCCGCAAGCAGGCGTCAGCTTTGATCGAGCAAAACGGCGGCAAGACGTTGTCGTCAGTCTCCAAAAAGACTGACTATGTCCTCGCCGGCGAGGACGCCGGGTCTAAACTGACAAAGGCACAGTCGCTCGGTGTGACCATCATCACCGAAGCGGATCTTCTCAACATGATAGAATCATAATCGCAGATACAGAACCTGTCCTTCCAATGAGGGACAGGTTCTATTTTTTTGTGCTTGTACATATATCTTACCAGAGCAAAACACAGGAGGTCAAAATGAAAGAGAAGTGTTTGAAAACGATCCTGTCCCATCTGCCCGGCAGACTGAGGGCGCCGCTGAGCAGAGCTGTTCCGTTTTTTGAGAGCGAGGCACAGGAGATTATTTTTCGCGCAGGGCGACCGTCGGTCATCGAGTGCGGCGCAACGAGGTATTATTTGACCGAAAACGGTGTGTTGATCGCCTTTCGACAGGAACAAGATCTCTTGATCACGACGATCTCCGATATCAGAGAGATTTTCAAAAGCATCTGTGACTACTCAGTCTATGCGCGCCAAAATGAATTGAACAGCGGATTTATCACCATCGAAAACGGCGTTCGCGTCGGTGTGTGCGGAACTGCCGTGACCGGCGAAAACGGCATCGTCAATATCAAGGACATCACAACGCTCAGCTTTCGGGTCACGGCGGAGTATCGAGGGATTGCGAAGCCGATTCTCGATCTCATTGATCCTCTTGACGGCATTTTGTTGTGCGGACCGCCGTGCAGCGGAAAAACGACGATGATCCGCGATATGGCGCGCCTGCTCTCAGGAAAGCACAAGGTCAGTATCATTGATGAACGAAACGAGATCGCAGCGACCGTGAACGGAATGCATAGCTTCGATATCGGGTTATGTGACATCTTGGTTTATATGAAGAAGAGCGATGGCGTTATCCATGCACTGAGAAGCCTGTCGCCCGATATCATTGTCTGTGATGAATTGGGGAATGCTCACGACGCGGAATTGTTATTGGAAGCGATGCGCTGCGGCACGGCGTTTATCGCAACGGTTCACGCACGGAGTATAGATGATCTTCGCTGTCGCAGGGCAACAGCCGCGATTCTGGATTCGGGCGCATTTCGCTATGTCGCTATCCTCAGCGACAGAAGTTCCGCCGGCAGGATCGAAACTGTATATGAGCTGAGAGGCGCCTGTGCTTAAACTCGCGCTGTGTATGACGATCATCGGCGCGTCTGTCGCGATCGGGATCTCTCTTTCATCAAAGCTCTCACAGCGTGTGGAAATCCTGTCACAGTATATGAAACTGCTCGAGGAGGTAAGCGTCAGATTGCGCTATACCGGCGATCCTTTAGCGGTATTGTTTCAAGACAATTTTGTCGGATATACATTCTTGCGAGAAAGACCGTTTGAAAATCAGTTTCAAGAGATGACGCGCAGGTTCAAGGATGTACTCTTGCCAATAGATATCCGATTATTGGATGACTTTGCGCGCGATCTGGGAGCCGGCGACAGCGAATCACAGCTGCAGCATATCCGACTTTATATCAAGATGCTGGAGGAACGCTCTAAGGAAGCGAGAGAGGATCTGAAATCGAAGGGTAAGCTGTATCGGGTTTTACCGTTATCGGCGGGGATCGCCGTCGCAGTATTATTGATTTAGGGTGAAAACAATGGACGTTGATATGATATTCAAAATCGCCGCGATCGGGATCATCGTAGCGATCCTCAACCAGCTGTTAGTCAGAAGCGGACGCGAGGAACAGGCGTTATTGACAACGATCGCCGGCTTAGTCGTCGCGCTGATGATGATCATCTCCCAGATCAGCGATCTTTTCACGACCGTGAAAAGTACATTCGGGCTTTAGTATGGAGATTTTCGGTATCTGTATCATCGGCATCCTTGCGGCGGTCATGGCGCTGTTGTTACGTCGACAAAGCCCTCAGACCGCCTTACTGCTGTCTGTAGGCGCAGGGACGCTGATGATCCTCAGCGTGATCAAAAATATCCTTTTGACTACCCAAAGCATCAGTCAGCTTTTGCAGTCGAGCGGCATCAATGCGGATTATATCGTGATTTTGTTCAAGGTGTTGGGGATCTGCTTTTTGACCGAATTCACCTGTGATACCGTGACCGAGGCAGGGATGCTGTCGCTCGCGACGAACATCTCTTTTGCCGGTAAGGTGACGGTGCTGATTACCGTTCTGCCGATGTTTCGGGATATCATCGCGGCGATCGCCTCGATGGTCAGCACATCATGATGAAGTATAAAGTGTTTTTGATCGCAGTATTATTGATCTTGTCATCCTGCTTTCTGTTCTCATATCGAGCAGAAGCGGCAGAGATCGATCACTTCGATAATTCTGTTGAAGAATTAAAAAACAGTGTCGATGATGAGACAAGAGAGCAAATGGAGCTTTTAGGTGTATCCGATGTGGATATGACGTCGATTGGTTCGCTGAATTTCAATGATACACTCAGTCTGATCGGCGAATGGCTGAGTGAATCGATCTCCGGACCTTTTTCCGCCTGTGCGCTGCTGACCGCGATCATCCTGCTTGCGTCTTTATTGGAATCCTACACCTTTTCACTGCGGTACGTCGATACCAAGGACATCATGAATATTGTCAGCTCTTTGCTGATCATCACGACCTTGGTCACGCCGATAACGGATCTGATCAACCGCTCATTGGATATCATCAAGGGTTCGGCGTCGACGATGCTGATCTACATCCCTGTGATGGCGGGAATTATGGCATTCAGCGGTCATATCGTCAGTTCGGGCGGATATTATGCGACCGTGATGGCGGCGTCGCAAGTAATCGCTCAGTTATCAACCGCATTTTTTGCACCGCTCCTCAACATATTTCTCGCGCTTTCCGTTACGTCAGCGATCAGCGAGCGGGTCAAGCTAAGCGGTATCTGTGAGCTGATTTCAAAGGTAATCAAATGGACGCTGGCTTTTGCAATGAGCATTTTTACGGCGATCCTTTCGATACAGGGCGTTGCGGCGAATGCGGCAGATTCCGCTGCATCCAAGGCGGTTCGCTTCACGCTCAGCTCCTTTATCCCGATCGTCGGCGCATCGGTATCGGACGCCTATAAAAGCATTGAGGGAAGCGTAAATCTGCTCCGATCCGGCGTCGGTATATTTGTGATTATCGCGGTAATGGTGTCGATACTCCCGCTGGTACTGCAGATCATCCTGTGGCAGTTATCGGTGCAGCTTGCTAAAACGATCGCCGAGACCTTCAATGTTTCTTCTACCGTGACAGTACTCAGCTCGATTTCATCCGTCCTGTCGGTTCTCTTGGCTGTGATCGCATCCCTGACGTCGGTATTTCTGATCTCTTCCGGCGTATTGCTGGCGATCGGAGGCGGGTCATGAGCGCGTTATCTCACCTTGCACTGACGATTTGTTATCTCAGTGTGGCCGTTACTGTATTGTCACTATTTCTGCCGCAAAAGCGTACCCGAAAGATCTTTAGCTTTGTGATCGGCTTGTTTGTGATCTGCTCGCTGATTTCTGCCGTTAGGAATACATCGATCGCTTTCAATGAATTAAAGATGGAAGAATTCACCTATGACAGCGCAGATTCTGATGAATATACGGATGCGGTGAAGCAAAAAACAGCCGATAATCTGGTATCGGCAATCGATGAATTATTGCGCAGCGAGGGGATCGAGGCGAAAGATATCCGGCTGAGCCTGAAAATTTCGGACGAGGGCAGAATATATGCACAGGAGGTTGTCATATATATAGGCGAAGAGGATTTATTGAGGAAGCAGGAGATCGAAAGCATCATTTACCGGAATTTATCAAAGGAGCCTTTGGTGTATGTGGAAAAGGAAGAAGTGGAATGAATTTTTTAGGAGCAAACGCTTTTTGCATGCGGCTGTTTTCACCGGACTTGTCGCGATCCTGCTGATCTTTGTCAGCTCAAAGCTGGATCTCAATCTTTTTCAACGTCAGCCCGACGCCGATACCTATTCCGAAGAACTCAAATCCAGACTGCTGGATATCGTTTCACAGATCGACGGGGTGGGGGAGGTCAACGTATTTTTGACGATGGATAACAGCGGCGAGAATGTCTATCTGACCAATACGGATACAAAGACAAAGAGTATCGAACCGACGGTCAGAGGCGTGGTAATCGTCTGTGAAGGAGGAGATGATCCTGTCGTGGTGAATCGTGTACTCGGCGCGGTGACAAGGTCGCTGTCGATCTCCTCGGATAAAGTATATATTACAAAATTGGACAGTCGGAAATCGACTGTCGCAGAATAAACGGAGGAACATATGAAGATTCAAAAGAAACATATTCTCTCGGCGGCGTTGATATTGGCGCTCGGTGCGGCAGTCTTTATCAACTGGCAGTTTTCCGGTTCATCGGCAGTCAAGCCGACTGCAAAAGAGCTGGGAGCGGCTACGTATGTCAGCCGCGATGCAAAGGCGACTGCGGACGAAGCGGAGCGCGATGAGCTAAGCCCCCAGGAGAAGATCGCTTCGATGCGTACCGAACGCTCACAGGCGCAGGACAAAGCGCTCGATTCTGCTAAGAATATCCTGTCACTGTCCGATACCTCTGACGATGCAAAGGCGGAAGCTGCTAGACAGGCGGGCGTGATCGAAAGGCGCATTCTTGTGCAGAGTAACATCGAAAATATTTTGGTGGCGAAAGGCTTTACCGACGCACTGTGTTTCCTTTCCGACAACGGCTGTACCGTTACGGTGAAGGCTGAGGATATGGAAAAGGATTCGCCGCTGATCATCAAAGATGTTGTGATGAGCCAGATCGATGTGGATTTCAACCAAATCGTGATCGTTGAGGTTTAAAAAGAATACGACATAGAAAAAGCGGGCGATTTTCATCGTCCGCTTTGTGATGTGTTTTGTTATTCAACGACCCATTCCTGTTCGGCTTCGTCATACTCGCCGGGATTCTTGATTTTATCGTAGCTTTCCTTATCGACCAGTACCATCGCCGATCTCGGCGGGATCATATCATCCTTGTCAAAGATCGCGACCGCTTCATCAGATGCATTTGCGGCGTCAGCCAGAATGACCCATTTCTCAGGAAGATCGTACTGCGACTTCATCTCGACCTGTGCGGCATTCTCGCTGTTATTGAGGACGATCGACATCATCCGCCATTCGCCCTCGGTATCATTCTTGATCGTCAGTGAAATGATCTGACCGTTATAGACGATATAGCTGTCATTGACCGCTTTAGTGGTATTGTCACGCAGGGGAGAGAAACGCTTTCTGATTTTGATAAGGCCTTTATAATAATCCGTCAGCTCCTTATAGCGAATGCTGCGCGTCCAGTTGATGGAGTTGATCGAATCGGGAGATTTGTAGGAGTTATGGTCGCCGCGTTTACTGCGCGCGAATTCCTCGCCAGCCAGCATAAAAGGAATGCCGAGCGACATGAGGATCATCGTGCCTGCAAGCATATTCTGCTTGATATACAGGTTGTCGGTGGAATCGTAATCGCTGCACCAGTTAGACTTGAGGATCTTATCCCAAAGAGTCAGGTTATCGTGAGCAGAATCGTAGGTGATACACTGAGAGGGAACGTTCGCCCAGTTGCCGAAGGTAACGGACGAGGCGCCCATCATGCCGGCGATCACGTTATAGGCGCTATGGGTAGAACCCTGGATGAAGCCCTTGGTGTCGTCGTCAGAGCCGCCCTTGATACCGTGACGCATATCGTCGTTGAACATACCGATGCGGTTCGACAGCTTCTTTGCGTTGGCTTTATTACAGCAATCCTCTCCGGAAATTCCGTTTTCGCCGTCATTCGCCGTCCAAGGTTCGCCGTACATCAGGATGCGCTTGTCAATTTTATCGAGATCCTCACGGATCAGGTTCAGCGTTTCGATATCGTGGCACGCCATCAAATCAAAACGGAAGCCGTCGATGTGATATTCCTCGACCCAGTAGCGCAGTGAGTGGATCATAAAGTTGCGGAACATGGTCTTGTCGGAGGCAGTGACATTTCCGCAGCCGGAAGAATTGAGGAATCTGCCGTTTTGCATACGGAAATAATAACCGGGTACCGTCATCTCGAAAGGAGAGGTATCGGTCGCGTATACATGATTATATACAACGTCCATGATGACGCCGATGCCTTCGTCATGCAGCGCCTTGACCATCTGCTTGAATTCGTGGATACGAACCTCGCCGTGGTAAGGATCTGTGGAATAGGAGCCGTCCGGGACATTGTAGTTGACCGGATCATAGCCCCAGTTATACTCAACGCCGGTGATCTCATTGACCGAACCAAAGTCAAATACGGGATTCAACTGTACGTGTGTAACGCCCAACTCTTTGAGATAGCTGACACAGGTCGGATAAGAAGTAAAGGGGATGACCGTGTTTTTCTCAGTAAATGCCAGAAATTTGCCCCGGTGCTCTTTGCTGATGCCGGAGGTATCAGACGAAGAAAAGTCCCTTACATGAACTTCCCAGATGATCGCGTCGTTCGGCTTATCCAAAAGGACATGCTTGTCGTTCTCCCAACCCTCGGGATTGGTAGAATTCATGTCAACGACCATCGAACGGACGGAGTTGACGCCGACAGCCTTTGAATAGACATCCTGCGTTTCATGGGTGCCTTTATCGGTCTTGATGACATAGGTGTAGTAGATCTTGTCAAGATTTCCCTCAACAGTCGCAGACCATACGCCGGTCTTTTCGTCAAACAGCATTTGCTTGATACCCAGAACCTGCGCGCCGGATTCGTGGAACGAACCGGTGGTGTACAGCTTCAGCAATACCTGCTCGGCAGAGGGTGCCCATACCTTGAAGGATGTACACTCCGGCGAGTAAGTAAAGCCGAGATCTGCGCCGTCATAGGTGTTGTAGATCTCTTTTTTGTTTGAATAAAAAGCAGTTGTAGCCATATACCTTCCCTCACTACCTGAAAAACTGATAAATATTCATAACCGTGCCTATTTTAACACTTTTAACATCGAATTTCAACTACAAAATCGTTGAAATATTTACATTATTCTTATTTCTTGGATTTGGATAAAAAATGCAGAGGAATCTTGTCGATTTCGTCAAAAATGAACCTTTAAAAAACGATATATTTTATTCTATGAAGATAAGAAACGACAAGTGCGATAAATAATAACCACGAGCAATTTTATTGATGATTTTTATCTTTCAGAAAGGTAACAAAATCGCAAGATTATTCTTGTTTACTTATGACTTTTCAGGATTTTTGAATCTTCGCCATTATATGTTTACAAAATTAGTTAATTATGGTATAATGAACCGAGTATAAAAGCGAGGGATCATTATGTGCGAAACGAATAACACTTCTCAGAACAGAAATGATATTTCCAGGTATAAAATGAGGGAACAAGCGTTTTTCCTCTGCTTTGAAATGTTGTTCTCCGATACGGATATCGACGAACTGGCTGACAATGCCGGGGACGCAAGAGATGAATTTTTGAGCGACTATGCGCTTGAATGCGCCAAGGGCGTCCATGAGCATCAAGATGAGATCGACGCTAAAATCAGTGAAAATCTGAAATCCGGCTGGAAAATCAGCCGTATATCAAAAGTTTCGCTCGCTTTATTGCGTCTGGCGGTCTATGAGATGCTGTATCGCGACGATATCCCGTTATCTGTTTCTATCAACGAAGCAGTCGAGCTTTCTAAAAAGTATACCGTCAAGGATGATACCTCCTTTATCAACGGCGTGCTCGGATCGGTTGCTAAGTCACTATGAGCGTCTATCTAGGGATCGATACCAGCAATTATACCACCTCCGTCTGTCTGTATCATGCTGAGGACGGCAGTGTGATCAGTAAACGCAAGCTGCTTCCCGTTCGCGACGGCGAGCTGGGACTGCGGCAGAGTGACGCAGTCTTTCATCATGTTCAGCAGCTTCCGGACTTGTTTTCTCAGGCTTTTGCCGAATATAAAGGCGAAATCAAAGCGATCGGCGTATCCTACGCCCCGAGAACCGTTGAAGGCTCGTATATGCCGTGCTTTACCGTCGGTCTGACCTCGGCTCGGATTTTATCGGAGAGTATGCGGATACCGATGTATACCTTTTCGCATCAGCAGGGACATATTGCCGCGGCGCTCTACAGCATCAACAGATTGGATCTGCTCCATCAACCGCATATCGCATTTCATGTCAGCGGCGGCACGACCGAAGCGCTGGGCGTGAATATGGACGAGGGCTTCCTCAGCACGCGCCTGATCGCGAAAACGCTTGATCTCAACGCAGGTCAGCTAATTGATCGCGTCGGCGTGATGCTCGGTCTGCATTTTCCGTGCGGCAAAGAACTCGAACAGCTCGCGTTAGAATGTAACGAAACGATCCGCCCGAAAACGACCTTGAAAGGCTGTGACTGCTGCCTCAGCGGCGGTGAGAATATGGCAAAGAAACTGCTTGACGAGGGGAAAAGTCCCGCTTATGTCGCACGCTTTACCATTGAATTCATCAGCCGTGCGATTGAAAAAATGAGTGAGAAAATCCGTGAAGCGCACGGAGATCTTCCGTTCATATACGCGGGAGGTGTGATGTCGGATTCCATTATCCGCGATCAGCTGACCGCGCGGTCGGACTGTATGTTCGCTTTCCCTGAATTTTCGTGTGATAATGCCGCGGGTATAGCTGTACTCGCTTCCGTAAAGGATCAGTTATGATAACACCCACTCCGAAAGTATTTACCGTTTCACAATTGAATGAACATATCGGCTCGATGATCGCTACCGACCCCGAGCTGCAAATGATATTTATCGAGGGCGAAATCTCCAATCTGCGCAAAAATGAACACAGCGGACATCTGTATTTTTCGCTCAAGGACAACAAAAGCGTCGTACGCGCCGTCATGTTCTCCTTTAATGTAAGAAATCTGCGTTTTCGACCCGAGGACGGCATGAAGGTCATCATGCGCGCCCAAGTTACCGTATACGAGCCGATGGGACAATATCAGCTCAAGGTCGAGGATATGCAGCCCGACGGCGTCGGCGTGCTGGCGCTGAGACTGGAGCAGTTAAAGAGAAAATTAGAAGCTGAGGGGTTATTTGACCCTTCGCATAAACTGCCGATTCCCGAGATGCCCCGTGTCATCGGTGTCGTTACCTCTCCGACCGGCGCGGCGCTGAGAGATATCTTAGATATACTCGGCAGACGATTCCCCTGCGCCGAGGTCGTCCTCGCTCCTGTACTGGTTCAAGGGGAATCCGCTCCCGCTCAATTGATCGATGCTGTCAACACTTTTTCCGAGCATATGGCGGCGGACGTCATCATCATCGGTCGCGGTGGCGGTTCGATGGAGGATCTGTGGGCGTTCAACGACGAAGGCCTTGCCCGCGCGATCTACGATTGCAGGATCCCCGTGATCTCTGCGGTCGGTCACGAGACCGATGTGACCATCTGTGATTTTGTCAGCGACTTGCGCGCGCCGACTCCCTCCGCGGCGGCAGAGCTTGCCATCCCGGACGGCAAGGAGCTGACTGCGGCGATGTTATCGACAATGCGAAAAGTGGAGGATAATCTGACGTCAACCATCTCCACACTGTCGCTTGATACAGATAAATTATCAAAGCTGGTCCTGGCACTGACACCGATGCCCGAGATCGATCTGTATCAGGAAAAGATCGATTCGATCTCTGTGCGGATCATAAATGCCGCAGAAAGCAATTATCAGCTCGCAAGCACCTCCGCTCAGGAGTTGTTTACTAAGCTTGAAGCGCTCAGCCCGATTGCGATAATGAATCGCGGCTATGCCCGCGTAACAATTGCTCAGACAAAAAACCTGACTTCTGTTGACGACGTCAATATCGGCGATACCGTCGAAATCCATTTAAAAGACGGCACAATCACTGCAGCCGTCACTGAAAAATAATCGTATACAACCAATCGAAGAGGAAAACCATGTCATTCACACACCTGCATCTGCATACCGAGTTCAGCTTATTGGACGGCGCCTGCCGGATTCCTCTCCTTGTCAAACGTGCCAAGGAGCTGGGTCAGGACGCTCTCGCGATAACCGATCACGGCGTGATGTACGGTGTGATTGATTTTTATCGGGAATGTAAAAAGCAAGAAATTCGCCCGATCATCGGATGCGAGGTCTATGTCGCCCCTCGAACCCGCTTTGACAAAACCTTTGAGCTTGACAGGGAATACTATCATCTTATTCTTCTTTGTGAGAATAATACCGGCTATCAAAACCTGATGAAACTGGTTTCTCTCGGCTATACCGAGGGCTTTTACAGCAAGCCCAGAGTTGATTATGAACTCTTGGAAAAATACCACGAAGGGCTGATTTGTCTGTCTGCCTGCATTTCGGGCGAGATCCCGAGGCGCCTGCTTGCCGACGATTATCGCGGCGCAGTAGAGAAGGCAAAGTACTATCAAAGTATTTTCGGCAAGGATAATTATTTTATTGAGCTGCAGGATCACGGTATCCCCGAGCAAAAGCAGATCATCCCCGGTTTGATCCGCGTCGCGCGCGAGATCGGCGCGGGCTTAGTGGCGACCAATGACTGCCACTATATCCGACAGGAGGATCACGAGATGCACAATATTCTCCTGTGCATCCAGACGAACCATACCATCCATGACGAGAATAAAGCGGAATTCAAGACAAATGAATTCTATCTCAAGAGCGAATCGGAAATGCGTTCGCTCTTTCCCGATCTCGACGAAGCGATTGATAATACCGCGAAGATCGCCGATCGCTGTCATGTTGAGATCGAGTTCGGCAACCGCAAGCTGCCCGATTTCAAAACCCCCGATAACGAGGGTCATTACGAGTATTTCCGCCGTAAATGCTACGACGGTTTATCCCGAAAATACGGCGATCATCCTGATAATACGATCGTTGACCGCTTGGAATACGAGCTGGGCATCATTCGCAGGATGGGCTTTGTCGACTACTTTTTGATCGTCAACGACTTTGTCCAGTATGCAAAAAGTCAGGATATCCCCGTCGGGCCGGGCAGAGGCTCGGGCGCAGGCTCGCTCTGTGCCTACTGCATCGGCATCACCGGCATCGATCCCATCAAGTATAATCTGCTGTTCGAGCGCTTCCTCAACCCTGAGCGCGTCAGTATGCCTGACTTTGATATCGACTTTTGCAAGGAACGCCGCGGCGAAGTCATCGACTATGTCATCCGCAAGTACGGTGCGGACCGGGTTGCTCAGATCGTTGCATTCGGTACCCTGCAGGCGCGAGGCGCTGTTCGCGACGTCGGCAGAGTTTTAGATATCCCGTATGCTTCTGTCGACAAGATCGCGAAAATGATCCCGTTCAGCCTTAATATGACGATCGATAAGGCGCTTGCGGTATCGCCCGATCTGATGAAGGCATACAACACCGACAATACCGCAAAGCAGATCCTCGACGTTGCACGCAGTATCGAAGGGATGCCGCGCAATATTACGATGCACGCCGCAGGCGTGGTCATTACCGACCGCCCTGTCAGTGATTATGTGCCGCTCGCAAAAAGCGACGACGCAGTCGTGACCCAGTTCACTATGACGACGCTGGAGGAACTCGGCTTGCTGAAGATGGACTTCCTCGGTCTGCGCAATCTGACCGTGATCCACGACGCCGAAATGATGATCCGCAGGCGCGAGCCTGATTTCAGCATCGAACACATCGATTATGCCGAAAAGGCGGTCTACGATATGATCTCCACCGGCAATACCGACGGTGTGTTCCAGTTCGAGAGCGGCGGGATGAAAAATGTCCTGGCACAGCTCAAGCCCAATCGCTTTGAGGATCTGATCGCGGTCATTTCACTGTATCGACCAGGTCCGATGGATTCAATCCCGACCTATATCCGCAACCGTCACGATCCGTCCCGAATCACCTATAAACACCCTAAGCTTGAGCCGATCCTCAACGTCACCAACGGCTGTATCGTTTATCAGGAGCAGGTCATGCAGATCTTCCGCGAACTTGCGGGGTATTCTCTCGGGCGCGCGGATATCGTACGCCGTGCGATGAGCAAGAAAAAGCATGACGTCATGGAGCGCGAAAAGCAGATCTTTGTCGAAGGTCTGGTCAATGAGAACGGCGAGATCGAGGTAGAAGGCTGTCTCAGACGCGGTATCGACCGCAAGACCGCCCTGTCTGTCTTTGCGGAGATGGAGAGTTTTGCGTCCTATGCTTTCAACAAAAGCCATGCCGCGGCGTATGCGGCGGTATCGTATCAGACCGCATATCTGAAATGTCATTATAAGCGCGAGTATATGGCAGCTCTGCTGTCGTCGGTGATCGACAGCCAGAACAAGACCGCTGTCTATATCAGCGAGTGCCATCGGTTGAATGTCGCTGTTCTGCCGCCGAGCGTCAACGAAAGCGACAGTAAGTATACCGTTTCACGCGGAAATATCCGTTTCGGATTATCCGCGATCCGTAATTTGGGACTTGGCTTTATCGCCGAGCTGATCAAGGAGCGCAGCGGAAAACCGTTCTCGTCCTTCTACGATTTTTGTAAGCGGATGGGGAGCAGGGGACTGAACGCGCGCTCTCTTGAAAGCCTGATCAAATGCGGCGCGCTCGACAATCTCGGTGCAAATCGCCGTCAGATGCTGACCGTAATGAAAACCGTGCTGGATGATCTCGAGTATGACCGGCGCAAAGGCTCTGCGGGTCAGATGTCATTATTTGATGTTGCCGGTACTGCTGCTGTTCAGACCGGCATCGTTATCCCGCCCTTAGAGGAATTCCCGCTGACAGAGCTGCTCAACATGGAAAAAGAGATGGCGGGGATGTATCTGAGCGGTCATCCGATCGACGAATATGAAAAATTCGCACGATATATCAAGGCGGACAGTATCAGCGAGGTACTTGATACCGAGAATGAGCGTTATCATGACCGGCAAAGAATCAAGCTGCTTGCGATCATCACTTCAAATAAAAGCCAATTGACCAAATCCAATAAAATGATGGCGTTTGTGAATGTTGAGGATCGCTACGGAGCCTGCGAGGTGATCGTATTTCCCAACGTGCTGGAGCAGTGCGGATCGGCATTGTATGTCGGCGCAGTTGTCGAGATCGACGGCTCGCTCAGCATGAAAGAGGATGAGGAACCGCGAGTGATTGCCGAAAAGATCACCGCTTTACCGCCCGCAAAACAGCTTCAATATGATCGCAGTAAGCAGCCCGTATCGCCTCAATCAACACAGCGAATGCCTCAGGGTGAGCAAAAGCTCTATCTCAAAGTCCCTTCTCTTGAATCGCGCGAATATAACAAGGCACGGAATCTTCTCGAGATTTTCCGCGGAAATACCAAGGTCATTTTCTACCTGAGCGAATCCAAGACCCAGATGCTCGCCCCGCAGTCAATGTGGGCGATGCTCAACGACACGATGTTGGACGAACTGCGGTTTCAGCTTGGGGATGACAATGTCAGGCTGAAATGATACGGTCGATCATTCATAAAAAATTGCCCGAAAGACTTGATTATTGTCGAGTGTTTGTATTATAATATATTTGTATTATTCTTACTCTATGCATACAGGAGGAATTGTTATGTCTAAGGCTTTAGCAGTATTGACCAGCGGCGGCGACGCTCCCGGCATGAACGCGGCTGTCCGCGCGGTTGTCAGAGCAGGTATCCACAGAGGCTTTAAGGTTTACGGTATCTCCAGAGGTTACCATGGACTTTTAAAAGGCGAGGCGACGGAAATGAACCTGCGTTCGGTTTCCGATATCATCGGACGCGGCGGTACGCTGTTGTATACCGCCCGCTGCAAGGCGATGATGACGGAAGATGGCCAGAAAAAAGCGGCTGAGATCTGTAAGAGCCTGAATATCGAAGGTCTTGTCGTTATCGGCGGCGACGGTTCCTTCAAGGGCGCGAGAGCTCTGTCGAATCTCGGCATTCCCTGTGTCGGCATTCCCGGCACGATCGATAATGATATCGCCTGCTCCGATTATACGATCGGCTTCGATACCGCGATGAATACCGCGATGGAGATGGTCGACAAGATCCGTGATACCGCTCAGTCCCACGACCGCTGCTCGGTCGTCGAGGTCATGGGCAGACGCTGCGGCGATATCGCGCTGCAGACCGGTATCGCAGTCGGCGCGACCGCGATCCTTGTACCCGAAGTACCGCATGACATCGAACAGGACGTTATTTCCAAGATCTATGAGCAGAAGAGCACCGGCAAAAAGCACTTCATCATCGTTGTCGCCGAGGGCGTCGGCGGTGTTGAGGATCTGGCGAAGTACATCGAGAAGCGCACAGGTATCGAATCCCGCGCGACCATCCTCGGTCATGTACAGCGCGGCGGCTCGCCCACACTTCGCGACCGCATGATGGCGACCGCGATGGGCGTCGAGGCGGTAGACCTGCTCGAGAAAGGCATCGGTAACCGCGTGATCGCCTATAAGGATGCGAAAATCGTCAACTTCGACATTACCGAGGCGCTTGATATGCCGCGTGAATTTGATACCCATCTCTATGAGGTGGCGATGGAGGCTTCCATCTGATTGATAAAGAAATGCGGTTGCGCGTTTTGCACAACCGCTTTCGTTTTATTGGGGTTAGGATATGAGTATTCAGTACTTTTATAATTTTTGCCTGAAGGATATCGATGATACCGATCTCGGCGGCGATTTGCTGACAGGCGTAAGAGAATCGTTCTTTTTGAACGGCAGCAGGATAAAAGATAAAATTACCGGCAACAGCGATGCTCAGCCTTTGTTCTACGAATTCCTGCTGGAAAAGGAAAAGCCGATGAAATGGCTGGTCAAGGACTCTTCCGGCACAAAGATGCAGGAGGTCATGCTTTCCGACAACGGAAAATACTACCTCTATTTTTATCGCGATCAGAAGCTGTTCAAAAGATTGCTGTTCAGCAAGCATCATACGCTGTTAAAGGCGGAGTACTTCGATCCCGAGACCGGCGTTGTCAGACATGCGCTTGAACCCCGCAAAGCACAGAATGATCTTTGCATCCTTTATACGGTGAAAACCAGCGCCCAGCCGATTCCGCTGTTCGAAGAGCCTGAGATCTCAGATGATCGGGTTCGCAGTCGGATGGCAGAAGATTTTACAAATTATACGGCGATCGCCGCTACCGATAAGGGGATCATGCGCTTTTTATCCGATCCGCAGCTTGCCGAGTTTAATTCTCTCAAAGAAAAATATCAATCAGAAGCCGAAAAGAATCAGGAAGAGAGCTTTGTCGGCGACGATACGCCTCTCCTTGACAAGATCAAGGCGAACGACTTTAACGTCAAGCGCAATTTGTCCGGTGCGCTGGATATCACGCTTGCGATGGAGTTCGGCACGCATGATGAAGCCGAGGAATCTCCCGCCGAATATCACCCGCAGGAAACCGAACAAGCGGTATCAGCCGAAAGTGTTCCTGCCGTACGTTATCGTGATGATACGGTTTTGGCCGATGGATATCAAAGTGCGACTGAGGATGAAACTGAAAAAACAGTTTCGGATGCTCCGACAGAAATCACTGAGAATGTAACGGATGAAATTCCTCAAACCGATCAACCGTCAGCGTCTGAAAGCGATGATAACGTACCGACGAATCAAACTGAACAGTCTGATGAGAATACAACAGACCAGCCGGAAAATAAGGCTGAACCTGTGCCCGATAAGCGCATCATGGCTGACGGCGCGGTTTATGACTATTACGGCGAGCTCGATGAAAGGGGCAATCGCTCCGGCTACGGCAGAACCATGACCGATGAGGGCAGGACTGCATACGAAGGGCATTATGAGAACGACAAGCGTTCCGGTAACGGTTCGTACTTCTATAAGAGCGGCGCGCTCTGTTATACCGGCGATTGGCGCGAGAACGTGCGCCACGGTACCGGCGTCGGCGTCAGTTCCCGCGACGGTTCTATCCATGTCGGCAACTGGAAGAACAATAAGCCCGACGGCAACGGCGTGCGCCTGACGCACGAGGGAGATATCAAGTTCGTCTGCAAAGAGCTTTCGGACGGCACGACCGTATTGATGCATTATATGCCCGACGACACCGTCATCGTGTCAAAATATGACAAATTCGGGATGAAACTCGGCGATACGACGATCTCATTAAAAGATTTGCCGATTTGATTCATAAACAGGAAAACTCTGAGAATACTATTACCGTTACGCTCCGATTGGAATGTAGCGGTAATTCTATTTCAGAGGAGAAATTTTAGATGACAAAACTTCTTTCATTAGTATGTGCGATATTGCTGATCGCCGCGATGATGGGCGGCTGTGCCAAGCGTGCGGCTGACGATGCGGCGGATACCGTGTCGTCAGTTGTATCCGACGTCAAGGATGACGCCGACAAGTACGGGAAAACCGATGACGACACCAACGGTCAGATCGAGGATGATACCGCCGAGGCTCAGCCGACGACATCGGATATGCAGGATATGATCGACAACGGGGTTATCGATGACGAAAACGATGATGATTACGACGGCGATAACATCGATGATGACAAAAACAGTGACAATAACCCTGATACCAACGCTGATGATAACGCAGACGGCGGCGAGCACAATGATGAAACGACAAATGACAATAACAGCGAATTTATTTGATCACCGTAATGGCACAGAAAAGGGCTGACGCACATTGGATGCGGCAGCCCCTACATATTATATGACTTTTTCCAAGTCTTCTTTTAGTTTTCGGATGATCCTCTTTTCCAGGCGAGAGATGTAGGACTGAGAGATGCCGAGCAGATCCGCGACCTGTTTCTGGGTATGCTCCTTATTGCCGTTTAATCCGAACCGCAGCTCCATGATCATCGCCTCACGCGTATTGAGCTTAGAGACTGCTTCCATCAGCTGATTGATCTCCACCTCTTGCTCAATGTCGGTGCTGACAGTGTCGCTGTCGCTGCCCAGTACGTCGCTGAGCAATAACTCGTTTCCGTCCCAGTCGGTGCTGAGCGGCTCTTCGATAGAGATCTCATATTTGCTCTGACTGGTTTTTCTCAGGAACATCAGGATCTCGTTCTCGATACATCTCGACGCATAGGTCGCCAGCTTGATATTGCGGTCGGGGGAGAAGGTGTTGACCGCCTTGATCAGTCCGATCGTCCCGATCGAGATCAGATCTTCGATATTGACGTTGGCGTTCTCGAATTTTTTCGCGATATAGACGACCAGCCTAAGGTTATGTACGATCAGCGGCTCACGCGCCTTTTCATCGCCTGAGCGGATCTGATCCATGATGATCTCTTCCTCCGCTTTGGTCAGTGGAGGGGGCAGTGCGCCGCTGTTGCTGATGTAATAGACGCCGTTGGACAGCAGAATAAATTTCAGTTTGAATAACATATTTCTCAGTAATTGCATGATTTCACCTTACTATATCAGAATTGATGATCGCCTGTATGTCAGCGGATGTGATCTCGCTGACGGCGATATAGATGTCTTTATCGATGACTTTTTTGTCAATGACGACCTGCTCGGCTTTGACGGCATAGAGCAGAGAAGATCCGCCGACCGTCGTGTAGGGGATCACTCTTTTTTGTGCATTTTCATCCGGCGTATATACTGCCTGATCTGCAATGATGACAGGCGCTCCTGAGAACGGCTCTGTCAGATTGCATCCGGTATCGATTTTGGCGATACAGGAATAATCCGATCCGTCGATCGTAAACTTCAGCGGCACAACCGTATTTTTAATTCTTTCTCGGAATAATTTTTGGAATACCGTGATGATGATGTAAATGATTGCCGTGCTCATGAGCAATACGAGCGGGTTGAACTCAAAATAGACGACGTCGTTGATGATCACCATGTTCGGCGGCTTGAACAGCTGATAGATCAATATCAGCATACCGCTGTAGATGACGCTGCTCGCAATCACGGAAAGCGTTGTTTTGCTGTATTCTGTCTTGCTGATGTATCCGAAAGCGATGAGCGTCAAAAGCAGGGAAGAGGCGATTTTGATGAATAACGTGAATAAAAAGCTGTCAAGATCGATAAAAATCAATAGGGAAAACAGTGACCCGATCAATGAAGCTGTGATCAGCCGATAGGTTTTCGCTCTGCGTTTCATCAGCTTTTCAGCGGTGATCAGGATGACGAAGGTGATGATAATATTGATGAATATCAGTACATCGATATAAATAACCGTACCTATCCCTCCGCCCATTAAGCTGAGGTCATTATCGCACAGCTTCTGTGCAGCTTGTGTCAAAGTCGAACCTGACGTTTTTGTAATATCGCTGTCCTTTCACGATTCTTATCGGGAATGAATGTTGAAAATGGAAAAAACAGATGACCTTTGATTCTTTGCGTGTGATTCGATTGAAACCCCAAGTTCCTTCTGTCAATATGATACTTTTGTACAAAAAATGTAAAAAAACATTTGACTATTACGCGTTTTCAGTTTATTATAGTTAAATGAAATACACTATATGGTGGTGATACTATGGCATTATCCACAATAGATAGAGTAAAAGCGGCTGAGCTTGAAGCGAATGAAGCCCGCGAAAAAGCCGAGCTTGAGGCACAGGCGATGCTTGACGAAGCCCGTCGGAAAGCCGATGCGATCATTGCGGACGCTAAGTTGAAGGCTGACGAGGATGAGCAGCAGCAAGCGTCGACTGCCCGTGCAAAGGCTGACGAACTGATCGCTTCGCGCCGCCTGAAAGCACAGGAAGATGCTGATGCGCTGCGCGAAAAAACCATGAAGCTCAGACAAAACGTGATCAATAAACTGATTCAGGAAACCTTAGCCAACTAAGCAGTAAAGCATAAGGAGGGCATTTATGGCGATGCTCAAAATGCAGCGCATCTATATTTATGCGCTGATCAAATACTGCAAGGATATTCTGGAGACGCTTCAAAGGCGCGGCGTTGTCGAAATAGAGAATCTGGAGCTGGAGGACAGCGTGTTCTTCAAGGAGGATACCTCTTCGCTGCAGGCGCAGTACAACCGCTCCGCCGCAACTGCGACCGAGGCGCTGGAGATACTCTCGCGCTATGCGCCGCAGAAAAAAGGTCTGCTCTCCTCCTTTAAAGGGCGCGAGCAGATTTCTACCGCCGAGTATGATAAGATGGTCGACGGCGCTCAGGATACCCTGCGTATTGCATACGATATCATATCGTATCAAAAGAATATCGATATGAACGAGGCGGAAAAGGTCAAGTATGAGGCACAGCTCGAAGCGATACGCCCTTGGCTGAGCCTGGATGTTCCGATGACCTTCACTGGGACGGCGACTACGACCGCGTTTATCGGGAAGTTTTCCGACAAGAGATCGTCGACTGATATCGTGACACAGCTCGCCGAGCTGATCCCCGAAATCGAGGGAATCGACGTTGAAATCATCTCGAGCGACGAAAACCAAACCTGCGTTTTTATCCTTGCGATGAAGCAGGACGCAGAGGAGGTCTCCGACGCGCTCAGGAGGATCGGCTTTGAATATCCGTCCTATGTATCTCCGGTTGCCCCGCAGACGCGCGAAAAGCAGATCAATAAGCATCTGAGCAATCGCGAGGGACGCATCCTTGAAGCCGAGAATAACATCAAATCCTGCGAAAAGTACTATGCAAAGCTGGAATTTCTCGAAGACTACTTCGTGATGAAATCAGAGCGCTACAAGGCGTTTGATGATATCAGCACCTCGCGCAACACCTTTGTCCTCAGCGGCTATATCACCGAGCGCGACGCGGGTGAGCTCAAGACCTATCTGGAGGAACACTTCGACGCCGAGGTCGAGCTGGAGGAATCCGACACCCCTGAAACGCCTGTCGTTCTGAAAAACAACAAGTTTGCCGAACCGACAGAATCGGTGCTCGCATCCTACAGCTATCCCGACCGCCACGAGGCGGATCCCACCTCGATCATGGCGATCTTCTACTACGTTTTCTTCGGAATGATGTTTTCCGACGCGGGCTACGGCATGGTAATGGCGCTCGCGTGCGGTATCCTGCTCAAAAAGTTTAAGGGAATGGAAGCGGGACTCAGACGCTCGATGAAGATGTTCTTCTGGTGCGGCGTGTCTACCACCATCTGGGGACTGCTGTTCGGCTCGTTCTTCGGCGACGCCGTATCGGTCATCTCCAACACCTTCTTCCATACGCCCCCGCCGGATATCCCGGGACTTGTCGTTCCGATCTGGTTCAATCCGGTCACCGATCCCATGCAGATGCTGATGTTCTCGTTCTTACTCGGTATCATCCATCTGTTCGCGGGACTGGCGATCATGGCATATAACGACATCAAGCATAAGGAGTATGCGGCGGTGCTCTACGACGTCGTCAGCTGGTATCTGCTCGTCGGCGGCGCGGTACTCGCACTGCTCTCGCTCGATATGATGGGCAATATTGCGGGCTTTGTGCTGCCTCCGATATTCCTCACGATCGGCGGCGTGATGGCGGCTATCGGCGCGCTGCTGATCCTGCTGTTCGCCGGCAGAGAGAGCAAGAACCCTGTCAAGCGTCTGCTCAAGGGCGCCTACGGCCTGTACGGTGCGACCGGTTATCTCAGCGATATCCTTTCCTACAGCCGTCTGCTGGCGCTCGGACTCGCAACCGGCGTTATCGCACAGGTGTTCAACCAGATCGGTTCTATGATGGGCAGCGGCGTGATCGGCGTCATCATCTTCACCCTGATCTTTGTCATCGGTCACGGGCTGAATATCGGCATCAACGCGCTCGGCGCGTATGTCCACACCAACAGGTTACAATTTGTTGAATTCTTCGGCAAGTTCTATACGGGCGGCGGCAGAGAATTCAAACCTTTCAAAATCAATACAAAGCATTATACAGTCAAGGAGGAAATCTAACTATGTCAGAATTCTTTAACAACTCAGGATTATTCTTCGCGCTTCTCGGCGCAGCTATCGCAACCTTAATGGCGGGCATCGGCTCGGCTATCGGCGTCGGTAAAGCGGGTGTTGCCGCTGCTGGCGTTCTGGCTGAGGAACCCTCTCTCTTCGGTAAGGTACTGATCTTCCAGCTTCTTCCTGCTACTCAGGGCATCTACGGTCTGCTGGTTGGCTTTTTGATCCTCTCTAACGTCGGTCTCATCGGCGAGCCCAAGGACATCTCCGTCCTGCAGGGTATGCTGTATTTTGCTTCTGCACTGCCGATCGCATTCGCCGGTCTGTGGTCTGCGATATATCAGAGCAAGTGTGCGGTCGCCGGTATCAGCACTGTCGCGAAGAAGCCCGACCAGATGGGTAAGGCGATCATCCTGCCCGCGATGGTCGAGACCTACGCGATCCTTGCGCTTCTGATTTCCATCCTTGCGATCTTCGGTATCGCCGGTATGCAGTAAACAGGAGTTCACTATGGCCGGAATCGACAAAATGATTCGGCAGATCCAGGATGATACTAAAACCGTATGCGACGATATGATCGCAGCAGCTCAGGCGAAAGCCGAGAAGATCCTCGCTGACGCAAAGAAGGAAGCGGATAAGATATCCGCTGACAGAAAAAAGAGAACTGCGGCGCATATTGCAGATATCGAAAAGCGCGGCGAATCCTCGGCAGCGCTCGAGGAACGCAAGGTCGCTTTGTATACCAAGCAAAGTATCATCAACGATATGCTGAATACAGGCATGAAAACCGCAAAGGATCTGCCTGACGACGAGTATTTTGCACTGATACTCAAAATGATCGAGAAAAATTCTCAGCCGCAGGACGGCGTTATCTTCTTTGGAAAGAAGGATCTTGCACGTCTGCCGCTGAACTATATTGATAAGATCAATTCTGTATCTAAGGGAAAGCTGACGCTTTCCGACAATGCCGCCGCGATCGACGCGGGATTTATCCTCAGTTACGGCGGCATCGAGGAGAACTGCTCTTTTGACGCGATCTTCATGAGCGGCAAGGACAATCTGTCCGACAGAGCAGGCAGGCTCCTCTTCTGAGAAAGGAGTTACTATGCAGCAGGATTTTACCTATGCTGTCGCACGAATCAGATATCGTGAGAATAAGCTGTTAAATGACGTTGATCTGAATACGCTCCTTTCGGCAAAAGACGCTGACGCCGTGATCCGTCAGCTCAGGGACAAGGGCTGGGGCGATAATGCCGGCGGCAGCGATCCAGACGAGCTGCTCAGACGCGAGGGCGAGAAAGTATGGGAATTCATCGGTGAGATCGTACCCGACAAGTCGGCGTTTGATTTTCTGCTGATCCCCAACGATTTCCACAACCTCAAGGTCGCCGTCAAGGCGATCACCCGAGATATCAAGCCTGATGATATGTTCATCCGCAACGCGATGTCCGATCCCGATGAGATCTATGATGCTGTCAGCAAGCGCGAATATGATCGGCTCCCCGATTATTTAGCAGATACCGCTAAGGAAGCGATGACCGTTTTGCTCCAGACATCCGACGGTCAACTCTGCGATATCATCATCGACAAGGCGTGCATGGAGTATATCTATCAGCTCTCGAAAGCGAAAAATGAGGAGATCATCCGCCTGTACTGCGAGCTGTTTGTCGCATCAGCGGATATCAAGATCGCGATCCGCTCGGCGCATACCAAGAAGCGTTTGGATTTCATCCTGCGTTCCATGGCGTCGTGCGATACGCTTGATATCGAGCGTTTGGCAAATGCGGCGTCTTTGAGCTATGAGGATGTTTTGAAGTATCTTGAAACCACGCGTTACAGCTCGGCGATCCCCGCGATCCGCGTATCAATGTCTGCATTTGAGAAGTGGTGCGACGATACTGTGACCGAGGCGATGAAGCCCCAGAAGTGGGAGCCGTTCACGATCGGACCGGTCGTTGCCTATCTGATCGCGCGCGAAAATGAGATCAAAGCGGTTCGGATGATACTGTCGGCAAAAATCAACGGCTTATCCGACGATGTGATCAAAGAAAGATTGAGGATGATGTATGTCTAAGATAGCGGTAATCGGCGACAAAGAGAGCGTCTACGGCTTTGCGGCGCTGGGACTTGACACCTATTTTATCAACTATCAGGAAGACAATGTCGCCTTGTTCAAAAAACTGTGTCAAAGTCAGAACTACAGCATTATCTATATTACCGAAGCCGCGGCAGCGATGCTCGATAAAGAAATTGAAAAGTATAAAGACCAGCCCGCGCCTGCGATCATTCTGATCCCCGGCGTGTCCGGCAATACCGGAGAGGGTCTTTCCGCCGTACGCAAATCGGTGGAAAAGGCTGTCGGCAGCGATATATTTAATGAATAGTTTTAAGTTACGAGATCTATGATCTGAGTTTTGGTAATCACAACTTGGATCTTTTGACTAACGACTTATAACCAAGAAGGATTGATATTTATGAGTACTGGTGTAATCAAAAAGGTAGCCGGACCGCTGGTTATCGCGGAAGGTATGCGCGAATGCAATATGTTCGACGTTGTCCATGTATCCAAGATGAATCTGGTCGGCGAAGTCATCGAAATGCACGGCGATCTTGCGTCTATACAGGTATATGAGGAAACCTCGGGTCTCGGCCCCGGCGAGCCTGTCGTATCGACCGGCAATCAGCTTTCCGTAGAGTTGGGTCCCGGACTGATCGAGAGTATCTACGACGGCATCCAGCGTCCTCTGGACGATATCATGAAGGTCAGCGGCAATAACCTCAGCCGCGGTATTTCCGTACCCGCTTTGAAGCGCGACAAGATCTGGCAGTTTAAGGCGACCGCCAAGGTCGGCGACAGGGTACAGGGCGGCGATACCATCGGTACCGTACAGGAGACCGAGATCGTCCTGCATAAGATCATGGTGCCTGCGGGTGTTTCCGGTATTATCAAGGATATCCAAAGCGGAGAATTCACGGTGACCGATACCGTCGCGACCGTTGAGGATGAAAACGGCAATACCCATGAGCTGACCCTCATGCAGAAATGGCCTGTCCGTATCGGCAGACCCTATAAACAGAAATTATCCCCCGATATGCCGCTGATCACCGGTCAGCGCGTCATCGATACGCTGTTCCCGATCGCAAAGGGCGGCGTGGCATCTGTCCCCGGACCGTTCGGTTCAGGCAAAACGGTCGTTCAGCATCAGCTGGCAAAGTGGGCAGAGGCGGACATAGTCGTCTATATCGGCTGCGGTGAGCGCGGCAACGAGATGACCGACGTTCTGAATGAATTCCCCGAGCTGATCGACCCGAAAACCGGTCACAGCCTGATGGAGCGCACCGTGCTGATCGCGAATACCTCCGATATGCCCGTTGCGGCGCGCGAGGCTTCGATCTACACCGGTATCACCATCGCCGAGTATTTCCGCGATATGGGCTATTCCGTCGCGCTGATGGCGGATTCCACCTCCCGCTGGGCAGAGGCGCTGCGCGAGATGTCCGGCCGTCTGGAAGAAATGCCCGGTGAAGAAGGCTACCCCGCATACCTCGGCTCGAGACTTGCACAGTTCTATGAGAGAGCCGGCCGCGTCATCACCCTCGGCTCCAAGGATCAGGAAGGTTCGCTGTCCGTTATCGGCGCGGTATCGCCTCCCGGCGGCGATATCTCCGAGCCTGTTTCCCAGGCGACCTTAAGAATCGTCAAGGTGTTCTGGGGACTGGACGCAGGCCTTGCCTATAAGCGTCATTTCCCGGCGGTCAACTGGCTGACCTCCTACTCGCTGTACGTTGATACGATGGCGAATTGGTACAAGGAGAACGTCGCCGACGACTGGATGGATCTGCGCGCAAGAGTGATGCACCTCTTACAGGAGGAGAGCGAGCTCGAGGAGATCGTCAAGCTGGTCGGTATGGACGCGCTGTCGAAGACAGACCGCCTGAAGCTCGAAGCTGCCCGCTCCATCCGCGAAGACTTCCTGCATCAGAACGCGTTCCATGAGACCGATACCTATTCGACGCTGAAAAAACAGTACAGAATGATGGAACTGGTACTGGCGTACTTTGACAAGACGACAGCGGCGCTTGACAAGGGCGCAAATCTCGATGCGATGATCAATATGCCGATCCGTGAGAGAATCGGTCGTTTCAAATATGTCAAAGAAGACGAGATCGACAAGAATTTTGGGGATATCCTCTACAATCTCGACGTCGATATCGATGATATTATCAAGAAGGGGGATGAGTAAGAATGCCGAAGGAATATAGGACAATAGAAGAGGTTGCAGGTCCTCTGATGCTGGTCAAAGGCGTTTCCGACGTCAACTATAACGACCTCGGCGAGATCGAGCTCGCCTCCGGAGAGGTGAGACGCTGTAAGGTACTGGAGATCAACGGCGAAGATGCGCTTGTCCAGCTGTTTGATTCCGCCGCAGGCATCAACCTCAGTAATTCAAAGGTACGCTTTCTCGGAAAGTCCATGGAGCTGGGCGTTTCCACCGATATGCTGTCCCGCGTATTTGACGGCATGGGCAAGCCGATCGACGGCGGTCCCGATATCCTGCCGGTCAAGCGCATGGATATCAACGGCCTGCCGATGAATCCCTACGCCCGCAACTATCCGCAGGAGTTCATCCAGACAGGTGTTTCGGCGATCGACGGACTGAATACGCTGGTCAGAGGTCAGAAGCTACCGATCTTCTCTGCGTCCGGTCTGCCGCACGCACAGCTTGCCGCTCAGATCGCGCGTCAGGCACGCGTTCGCGGTACCGATGAACAGTTTGCGGTCGTATTTGCCGCGATGGGCATCACCTTTGAAGAGTCCAACTACTTTATCGAGAGCTTCAAGGAGACCGGCGCGATCGACAGAACCGTCATGTTCGTCAACTTGGCGAACGACCCCGCGATCGAGCGTATCTCCACTCCGCGTATGGCGCTGACTGCCGCTGAGTATCTCGCATTCGAGGCTGATATGCACGTGCTGGTCATCATGACCGATATCACCAACTATGCCGACGCATTGAGAGAGGTTTCCGCCGCACGTAAGGAAGTCCCCGGACGCCGCGGCTATCCCGGCTATATGTATACCGACCTCGCCACGCTGTATGAGCGCGCAGGTCGCCAGAAGGGCAAGAGCGGTTCGATCACCCTGATTCCGATCCTGACCATGCCCGAGGATGACAAGACCCATCCGATCCCTGACTTGACCGGTTATATCACCGAGGGTCAGATCATCCTGTCCCGCGAGCTCTACCGCAAGAATATCGCGCCGCCGATCGATGTACTCCCGTCGCTGTCACGACTGAAAGATAAAGGTATCGGCGAGGGCAAGACCCGTGCGGACCATGCGAATACCATGAACCAGCTGTTCTCCGCTTATGCGCGCGGCAAGGATGCAAAGGAACTGATGGTCATTCTCGGCGAATCCGCGCTGACCGATATCGATAAGCTGTACGCGACCTTCGCCGACCGTTTTGAGAAAGAATATGTTTCGCAGGGCTACGACAAAAACCGCTCGATCGAGGAAACGCTTGACCTCGGCTGGGAGCTGCTCAGAATCCTGCCGAGAGCAGAGCTGAAACGTATCGACGATAAGTTCCTCGATATGTATTATGATAAATAATGTAGCCCGCACATTGATACTATATGATACCTAACGGGCGAGCACTGCTCGCTCCTGCGAAAAAAGGATTGATACTATGGCTGTCAAACAGGTGAATCCGACCCGAATGGAGCTTTCGCGCCTGAAGAAAAAACTGAATACTGCAACGCGCGGACATAAGCTCCTCAAGGATAAGCGCGACGAGCTGATGCGCCGATTCCTCGAGATGGTTCGCGAGAACCGCGCCCTCAGGATCGAGGTCGAAGAAAAGATACGTCAGGCAAACGCCAATTTTGTACTGGCAAAAGCCTCGATGAGCGAAGAGACCTTGAAGGTCGCGCTCCTCGCGCCAAAGCAGGAAGTCTTTGTCAATACCTCTCATAAGAACGTCATGAGCGTCGATATCCCTGTATTTGACTACAATACCCGCACGCCCGACCCGAACGATATCTACTCCTACGGCTACGCGTTCACCTCATCCGACCTGGACGACGCCGTTAAGTCGCTCGCTGACATCCTTCCCGAGCTGATCAAGCTGGCACAGATCGAAAAATCCTGTCAGCTCATGGCGGACGAGATCGAAAAGACCCGCCGCCGCGTCAATGCGCTGGAGCACGTGATGATCCCCGAAACACAGGAGCAGATCCGCTATATCACCCGCAAACTCGACGAAAATGAGCGCAGCACCCAGACCCGATTGATGAAGGTCAAGGATATGATGCTCAAAGAAGCCCACGGGTATTGATCAATACTGAATGAGAACCGATCGAAAGGTCGGTTCTTTTTTTATGGTAATGGAAATAATTACATTTAATGATGCGTGAAAGTTAATAGGATATTCACATCGACTTCTAAATAATGAAATATTTCTGTGATATACTGCATATCAATGAAGCAAGAGGTGATAGAATGTCTTGCCGATTTACTGATTTGAAAAAGAAGGAAGTGATCAATTTTTCCAACGGCTGTCGGGTAGGCTATGTCGACGATCTTGAGATCGACACAAAGTGCGCCAAGGTTCTCGCGCTGATCGTATACGGACGTCCGAGGATATTCGGCATTTTCGGCCGCAGCGAAGAGTGCATTATCCCGTGGGATAAAATCCGATTGATCGGCGAAGACGCGATTTTAGTCGAAAATTCAGTGCAAAAAATGCCAAAGAAAGCAAAAAATCGTCATAAATTTGTAACAATTTGTCATCATTTATTTTTGTGAGTCCTAGCAAATTGCACTACACTTTATTGGTAATATTGTACATAATTTATAAAGAATAATGCGAATTTAGAAAATAAAGTCGATTATGATTCGAATTTAGAATTAAAATGAAAAAGTTACAAACTTGCAATTGTTGTAATTTTATGGTTAAATAGGACACGAAATGAAACGCGGCTATGCCATAACTGCGTCATTTTCACATCGGATCACCGATAGATTACTATTAAAGGAGGCGAAAAAATGAGTAAAGTAATGAAGAAATCTACTCGATTTTTCACGCTCAGTCTTTGCATCGCTTTGCTATTTACAAATGCTCTTTTTCTCGCGCCTGTAGTAGGAGCTGCAAGTGATACCAACAATTCAAAAACAGAAGACACAAATACCGATAATATAACTCCCGCGGATGACGCTGAATTGACTCAGCGAGCGATCGCCATCGATGAAGCCAAGAAAGAGGCTCAGGCTGCCGTAGACGAGCAGCTGGCGATCATCGCTCTTGAGGAAGCGTCAGAGGAAGAGACTCAGGCTCCTCAGACTGAGGAGGAAGAGGCTACCGAAGAAGAGACCGCCGCACCCGAAACCGATTCGGATGAGGACGAAACTTCTGAGGATTCCGCAGAAAGCAGCTCAACTACAGACGAGAACGACGGGGAATCTGATCCCGACGGCAGCAGCGCAGCGCCTGCAGCTGGCTTTTTGATGGGTATTGATAACCCTGATGCCGGCTACTCGGGTACCGTGGTTTCCATGTCTGACGAAGAAAGAGAATACTGCGAGCGCATGGTCATGGGCGAAGCAGGTTATACCGGCTATACCGGTATGGCGCTTGTCGCACAGTGTATCAGAGATACCTATGTCGCGGGCAACTACAGCAGTGTTGCGGACGTTATCCGCTCTAACGGATACTACGGTTCGACTTCTATCGAGCCCACCGAGACCTGTAAAGAAGTTGTCAGCTACATCTTTGACCAGGGCGGTTCGGCTGTTCAGCACAGAATCCAGGTATTCTACGCTTCTGATATTTGCACCAGCGAATGGCATGAATCTCAGAACTACGTATGCTCTTACGGCTACCAGAGATTCTTTGACTGCTACTAATCAAAACACAATTAAAAATATTGCAAAAAATCAAGCATTGTCTGATAAAATGCTTGATTTTTTTGTTTTGTTATTGTATAATATTCAGGCATTACGCACGTTTGAGGTCTGACAGTGGGGTGTCGCAAAGTGATTTTTGCGATTTTCCTGTCAAAAAACCGACCTCGACGGAGGTTAAACCTAAGGAGGTTACATTATGTCAGTCGTTTCTATGAAACAGCTTCTGGAGGCCGGCGTTCATTTCGGTCACCAGACCAGAAGATGGAACCCTAAGATGGCTCCGTACATCTTCACCGAGCGCAACGGTATCTACATCATCGACCTGCAGAAGACCGTTGTCAAGCTTGACGAGGCTTACAATTTCGTCAAAGAGTTATCTATGGAAGGCAAGAGCGTTCTCTTTGTCGGTACCAAGAAGCAGGCAATGGAGTCCGTTAAGGACGAAGCTACCCGTGCCGGTGCGTTCTATGTCAACGCAAGATGGCTGGGCGGTATGCTCACCAACTTCACCACCATCCGCAGAAGGATCGCGCGCTTAAAGCAGCTGCGCACTATGGAAGAGGACGGCACCTTTGATCTGCTGCCCAAGAAGGAAGTTATCAAGCTCAACCTCGAGATCGAGAAGCTCGAAAAATTCCTCGGCGGTATCAAGGAAATGTCCGAGATGCCCGGCGCTCTCTTCATCGTAGACCCGAGAAAAGAGAAGATCGCCGTTGCAGAAGCAAAGAAGCTCGGTATCCCGATCGTTGCGATCGTTGACACCAACTGCGACCCCGACGACGTCGATTATATCATCCCCGGCAACGACGACGCGATCCGTGCCGTCAAGCTGATCGCCGGCGCAATGGCTGACGCGATTATCGAGGGTAAGGAAGGCCAGATGGGCGCTGCGGCAGTCGAAGCTGAGCCCGAGGCTGAGATCGTAGAGGAATAAGATTTTTAAATATTGTAGGGGAGCGGCTAGCGCCTCCCTCATCAGTGATATATCAGGAAGGAAGAAATAATTATGGCATTTACAGCTCAGGATGTAAAGGCGCTTCGTGAGAAGACCGGCTGCGGTATGATGGACTGCAAAAAGGCGCTCACCGAGGCTAACGGCGACATGGAAGCCGCTATCGACGTATTAAGAAAACAGGGTCTCGCGAAGCAGGCGAAAAAGGCTGACCGTATCGCCGCTGAGGGCGTTGCGATGGCAATCACTGCTGACGACAACACCGCTGGCGTTGTGATCGAGGTCAATGCTGAGACCGACTTTGTTGCGAAGAACGCTGATTTCCAGGCGTTTGTTAAGACCTGTGCGCTGACTGTTCTCAAGAACAGCCCCGCAGATGTTGACGCTCTGCTGGCGCTCAAGGCTGACGGTTCCGAGATGACCGTTGCCGAGCTGCTCCAGGAGAAGGTCCTCACCATCGGTGAGAACATCAAGATCCGCCGCTTTGAGAAGATCGACGGCGCATGCGTTGCTTACGTTCACGCAGGCGGCAAGATCGGCGTTCTGGTCAACTTTGACACCGATATCGATACCACCAATCCCGAGTTCGTTGCTTACGGCAAGGATATCGCGATGCAGATCGCAGCGCTGAACACCCTGTACCTCGACGAGGCGTCCGTTCCCGCTGAGGTCATCGAGCATGAGAAGAGCATCATGGTCGATCAGATGAAGAACGATCCCAAGATGGCGAACAAGCCCGAGCAGGTTCTCGCGAAGATCGTCGAGGGCAAGATCGGCAAGTATTATAAGGAGAACTGCCTTGTTGATCAGGAGTTCGTCAAGGACAGCTCTATGACCGTCGGTAAGTACACCGAGGCTACTGCGAAGAAGCTCGGCGGCGCTATCGCGATCAAGAAGTTCGTTCGCTTTGAAAAGGGCGAGGGCATCGAGAAGAGACAGGACGACTTTGCTGCAGAAGTTGCAAGCATGGTGAAATAATCAACTGCCTTACGGCGGGAGCAGACCACGTGTCATGCTCCCGCTTTTTGGTATGACGGGCATATCAATGCTCTGTGGTGAAAGTCCACCGAGGCGTAGTTACCGACGAACTCAAAAGCGACTCCCAAGGTTTGTATCGTG
>CACYPH010000006.1 GCA_902776185.1 uncultured Ruminococcus sp. | reverse complement strand
AGATTTAACGAAGTTAAATCAGCGCCTTGAGACGCGAGTATAGTAACAGGGGCTTATAGCCCCAGAGCAAACCACCCGTTTGACGGGTGGTCATGATTTTTTATCCAAAGCCTTTTGTTAAAATCACCAAATCGTCCGTTGGAATTTTGTCAACAATTAAAGGCGTCAATTCTTTTGCACTTATAGATTTATCCCAAAAAATATGATATTCTAAACTAAAATAGGTATATTGTTTGTATGTGTTTACCTACCGGAAACTCTATCAATGGTGAAAATTTCATTAAAAGCCCATTGAGTCTGCTGTAATCACTGCTTCTGATACTCAGCCTGTTCACTATCATTCCCGTGACCTCAGTATTCCCTGCGGCTGATAAATTAACAATATGACAAGGAGGTATTTATGAAACGATTATTTGTGATTATTTCAGCTTTGACGGTGATGCTCATGCTTTTGCTTACTGCCTGTTCGCCGAAAGAATCGGAAAAATCCGACGCGGATACGCCGTCAAAAGCTGTCGAGTCCGTCGCCCCGACGATAGATGACGAGGGCGAACTGCCGATCAATCTGGCTCCTACCGTTGAAAAGAAGTCGTCCGCTTCTCAAAAAGAAGATTCGGCGTCGTCCGCTGTGAGCGATCCTGCCGACGACCAAGGCGGCGTCAAGACGCCGTCAGGATCAGCGGATCCCGATGAAAACAGCACCGACAAATCGGCGCAGAATAGTTCCGGCGGTCAGTCAAGCTCGAACAGCTCCGGAAATAATGCAGGCGGTAATAGCAAGAGCGCTCCGACAACAACATCCTCGGCTACCGATGCACCCCTGCCCGAAAGCGTCAGCGAGTATGTCGAAGAAAACGGCTACGAGCTGCCCTTTGTCCCGAAGAAATAAGAGGTGATTCTATGAAAAAGATAATTGCACTGTTATTAGCGGCGTTCATTCTCTCGGCTTTTGCCGGCGTCGCTGTCGCCGCGGACGCAGTTGACGCCTATCTTGTCGGCGACGCGGACGGCGACGGTGTGATCGCCATTTTGGATGCAACGCGAATCCAGCGATTACTGGTTGATTTAGTGAAAGATGAAGACGGCTCGATCGCTATGCGCGGTGATATCCGAGGCGACGGCGTCGATATTCTCGACGCGACCCTGATCCAGCGGTATGTTGCCGGATTTGATGACGGTACGAATATCGGAAAGCTCGTCTATATCGGCACTCCGACTGAACCTGCGTCCGAGACGATCACCGAAGCACCGACCGATCCGCCGACCGAGCCTGCGACGCAAGGCGCGACCCGTGATCCCGACGAACTGCCTTTTGTTCCGAAAAAATAATCGATCAAAACAACGAACACCCCTGTGGATACCTCATAGTATACACGGGGTGTTTTTTATGTTGTGTAAGCCGAAGAAACGACCGCGATATCGCCGCATCCGCCGCTGTATTTGCGTGATCCTCGCGGTGATCGTATTGCTGTCCGTTTATCTCGAATTTGCCGTCAAAAGCCAGCTTTCCGATGTGATCGCCGCGGGGACAAAGATCCTCGCCCAGACCGCCGTCAACCGCACGGTCATCAGCTATCTTTCGAAAAATCCCGATATAGGGGAGAGGCTCAGCGTTGTAAAATATGCCGACAGCGGCGCCGTCACCTCTGTTACCGCAGATCCGACCGCCGTCAATTCCCTCAAAGCCTCGATCTCCGATCTTTCCCAACAGGCGATCGAAAGCACAAGCAGCTCAGAGGGAATCTCTCTGCCGCTCGGCAGCTTTTCGGGCTTTGTATTATTTGCCAATCTCGGGCCCGAGATCCGCCTCGATGTCGCCTGCCGCAGCACCGTGACCTGTTCGCTGAAAAGCACCTTCGAATCTGCCGGCATCAACCAGACCCTCCATCATGTCATCCTCAGTGTCGACGTCGAGATCGTCGTCTATAACCCGTTTCGCATCAATGCGCCGATCCATACCTCTGCCGATTTCGAAATCGCCCAAACCGTCATCGTCGGCTCTGTCCCGTCCTACGCCCTCGGCTCGCTGATTTCGCAGTAATTCTCAATATTTTGCGATAAAGATATTGAAAATGCTCATATCTTGTGCTATAATCATATGGATAATCGAATCATCATGGAGGACTATGCCTTGACACTGAACGTTGCGATGAACAGCGCCCAAACAGAATATCTGGATCTCATCGCCGAGCTGATGTCGATCCGCAAGCGCGGCGACGTCCCGAAAGCCTTTATCCGCACCTACGGCTGTCAGCAGAATGTTGCCGACAGCGAGCGCATCAAGGGGATGCTCAGCGCGGCGGGATACGAGTTCACCGATACGCCCGACGACGCGGATTTTATCCTCTTCAATACCTGTGCGGTGCGTGAGCACGCCGAGGATCGCGTTTTCGGCAACGTCGGTGCATTGAAGAATCTCAAGCGCCGTCATCCCTCCATCCTGATCGCCCTCTGCGGCTGTATGATGGAGCAGGAACACGTCGCCAAGCGCATCCACGACAGCTTTCCGTTCGTCGGACTGGTATTCGGCACGCATTGTCTGCACGAATTCCCCGAGCTTCTCTACAAAAGTCTTGTCGACGGCACGCGCGTATTCGTCCGCGATAACGACGATAAGCTCGTCCACGAGGGCATCCCCGTCGCACGTGACGGCCGCATCAAGGGATGGCTGCCGATCATGTACGGCTGTGATAACTTTTGTACCTACTGCATCGTCCCGTATGTCCGCGGACGCGAGCGCAGCCGCACTCCCGAGGTCATCCTCGCCGAAGCACGCGAAATGATCGACGCCGGCTACAAGGATATCACCCTCCTCGGGCAGAATGTCAATTCCTACGGCAAGGGACTCGACCCGCGCCCGACCTTCGCCGGACTGATCCGCGAGATTGACCGCATTCCCGGCGACTACTGGCTGCGGTTCATGACCTCCCACCCGAAAGACTGCACCCGCGAGCTGATCGATGCGATCGCCGACAGCGAGCATATCTCTCTCCATCTCCACCTGCCGTTCCAATCCGGCTCCAACAGGATCTTAAAAGAGATGAACCGTCGCTATACGCGCGAAAAATACCTCGATATCGTGAATTATGCCAAGGAGAAGATCCCCAATGTTTCCCTGACCTCCGACGTCATCGTCGGCTTCCCGGGCGAAACGTATGAGGATTTCTGCGAGACCCTCTCGCTGATCCGCGAGGTCGGTTTTACCTCGCTATTTACCTTCATCTACTCAGCGCGCAAGGGCACACCTGCCGCCGAGATGGACGACCCCGTATCGGATGAAGAAAAGGGGAGATGGTTCCGCGAGCTGCTCGATGTGCAGGAAGAGATTGCCGCATCCCGTTGTGCCTCGATGGTCGGCGCGGTCGAAAAGGTTCTGGTCGAAGAAAAAGCCAAAACCGACGGCGTCCTCTGCGGCAGAACATCCGGCAATATCATCGTCGAGTTTCCCGGCTGCGACAGCCTGATCGGAACATTTCAGAACGTCCGTATCACCGAAGCCCGCAACTGGATCCTCCGCGGACAGCTTGCATAAATCTATCAACAAAACTATTACAATAAAGGAAGGTATTTACCATGGAAAAATCAATCAAACTCGCCCGTGAACTCGGACACGCTATCCAGCAGGAAGAATTCTATTTGAAGCTCAACGCCGCCAAGGATAAGGCGGACGCCGACGAGACCCTCCAGGCGCTGATCGCCCTGTTCAACCAGAAGCGCGTTGCGATCAACAACGAAGCCTGCAAGTCCGACCGCGACGAAGCAACGCTCAAATCCCTCAACGAGGAGATGCGTACCGTCTACTCCCAGATCATGTCGAACGAGAACATGATGGCGTATAACGACGCGAAACAGATCTTCGATTCCGCTGTTCAGCGCATCACTGCGATCGTCACCCAGTCTGCCGAGGGCGAAGACCCCGATACCACCGATTTTGACGCTAGCTGCACCCACGACTGCTCTACCTGCGGCGGCTGCCACTGATATAGGCTCCCTTTGGTAAAGGGAGCTGTCAGCAAAGCTGACTGAGGAATTGTAGTATCGGCGCAAAGCGCCCACCACAGATAAAGGAGTGAGAACATGGCGGAGTTATCTCCGATGATGAAGCAATATTTCCAGATCAAAGAACAGAATAAAGACAGCATCCTGTTTTTCCGCCTCGGAGATTTCTACGAGATGTTCTACGACGACGCCAAGCTCGCCTCAAAGGAACTCGAGCTGACCCTCACCGGCCGCGACTGCGGTCAGGAGGAGCGCGCCCCGATGTGCGGCGTCCCCTTCCATTCTGCCGAGGGTTACATCGCGCGCCTTGTCAGCCGAGGCTACAAGGTCGCCATCTGCGAGCAGACCGAAGATCCTGCGAAAGCCAAGGGATTGGTGCGCCGCGACATCATCCGCGTCATCACCCCCGGCACCGTCATGGAAAGCTCCATGCTCGACGAAAGCCGCAATAACTACATCTGTTCGCTCTATTCCGACAAAAACCACATCGGCATCGTATTCTGCGATATCTCGACCGGTCAGCTGTTCGTCAGCCGCTTCAAATCCGACAGCTCCTTTACCCAGCTCAAGGATCAGCTCACCGCTTATTCGCCGAGGGAGATCCTTATCGGCGGCGTCAGCAAGAAGAATACGATCCTGACCTCCTTTATCCGCGAGAAGCTCTCCGCGGCAGTTTCCACACCCGACAATTCTCTCTACGGTCTGCTCGAATGCTCCGCATTGGTCAACGAGCATTTCTCCGAGGAAAACGTTGCGAAGATCGCCGAGATGCCCGAGGTCATCATCGCCCTCGGCGTACTGCTCAGCTATCTCAAGGAGACCCAGAAAACAGGTCTTGAGCGCATCGATACCATCGACCTCTACCACGAGGACGAGTATATGAAGCTCGATTTCAATACCCGCCGCAACCTCGAGCTGACCCGCACGATGATGAGTAAGGAGAAGAAGCATTCTCTCCTTTGGGTGCTCGACCGCACCAAAACCGCGATGGGCAAGCGCCTGATCCGCTTTTGGATCGAGCATCCTTTGATGAACATCACCGCGATTTTAAAACGCCAGAACGCGATTGAGGAGCTGGTCGGCGATACCGTCAACCGTCTGGAGCTCACCGCCCGTATGACCGGCATTTTCGATATCGAACGCTTGATGACAAAGATCGTCTACGGTTCTGCCAACGCACGCGAACTGCGCTCACTCTGTCAGGCGTTATCCCATCTGCCCGAGCTAAAAGCGATCCTGTCGTCCTTTGATTCAAAGCTCTTAAAACAGCTCTATCAAGACATCGACCCGCTCGAGGACATGACCGAGCTAATCGATACGGCGATCGTCGAAGACCCGCCGTTTTCCGTGCGAGAGGGCGGATTGATCAAAGAGGGCTATTCCGCGCCGCTCGACGAGATCAAACGCGACATGACCGATTCTACCTCGCTGCTCGCGCGCATCGAAGCCGAGCAGAAGGAGCTGACCGGCATCCCGAAGCTAAAGGTCGGCTATAACCGCGTTTTCGGTTACTATATCGAGGTCACGAATTCCTATAAGAACCTCGTTCCCGAAACCTATATCCGCAAGCAGACGCTCACCAACTGCGAGCGGTATATCACTCCCGAGCTCAAGGAGCTCGAAAGCCGTATCCTCGGCGCGAAGGACCGTTCCGTCGCGATCGAATACGAGCTGTTCAACAGCGTGCGCGAAGAGGTCGCCTTGAACCTTGACCGTATCGAGCGCACCGCCAAAGCGATCGCCGCCCTCGACGTGCTGGTATCTCTCTCAAACGTCGCCTGCGATAATCGCTATGTAAAACCCGACATCACCCAGGGTACCGCGATCCGGCTCAAGGACAGCCGTCATCCGGTCGTCGAAGCCCTGCTCAATAATTCTCTGTTCGTCCCGAACGATGTGTTCCTCGATTCCTTCGAGAACCGCATCGCGATCATCACCGGCCCGAACATGGCGGGCAAATCCACCTATATGCGTCAGGTCGCGCTGATCGTGCTGATGGCGCAGATGGGTTCATTTGTTCCCGCGTCTTACGCGGAGATCGGCTTGGTCGACGCGATCTTTACCCGTGTCGGCGCGTCCGACGACCTCGCGTCCGGTCAGTCTACCTTTATGGTCGAGATGAACGAGGTCGCGAATATCGTCAAAAATGCGACCGATAAAAGCCTGCTGATCCTCGACGAGATCGGACGCGGCACCTCTACCTACGACGGCATGAGCATCGCCCGCGCAGTGCTGGAATATGTCGCCGATAAAAAGAAGCTCGGCGCACGCAGTCTGTTCGCGACCCATTATCACGAGCTGACCGTTATGGAAGAACTGCTCGACGGCGTCAAGAACTACAATATCGCCGTCAAAAAACGCGGCGACGAGATTACCTTCCTGCGTCGGATCGTCCCCGGCGGCGCGGATGAAAGCTACGGCGTCGAGGTCGCAAAGCTCGCAGGTCTGCCCGACAGCATCATCGATCGCGCCAAGGAGATCCTGCGCGAGCTGAATACCGCCGCTCCTCAAAAGGCAAATACATCAAACGACACATTCTCATTCGACGAACCCGCTCAGCTCAGCCTGATGCCGCAGTCATCCACTGCGATCGAGGACAAGCTCAGATCTGTCGACGTCAACACCCTCACCCCGATCGAGGCGATGAACGTCCTCTATGAGCTGAAGAACCTGATCGATTAATAGGCTCCCTTTGGTAAAGGGAGCTGTCGGCAAAGCCGACTGAGGAATTGTTATATTGTTCGAGCGCAGCGAGTAACTATCACTATTCACCGTTAACCATTCACCGAAAAGGAGGGATCCCTATGGGCAAAATCAATATTCTCGATAAGCACGTCGCGGAGCTGATCGCCGCGGGCGAGGTTGTCGAGCGCCCTTCCTCCGTTATCAAGGAACTGGTCGAAAATTCCATCGACGCCGGCGCGACTGCCATCACCGTTGAGATCAAAAACGGCGGCGTCACCTTTATGCGCGTTGCCGATAACGGCAGCGGCATTTTGCGCGAGGATATCCGTCCCGCCTTTGTCCGCCACGCAACCTCTAAGGTGCGCGTAGAGGATGACCTCGACGCGATCGCGACCCTCGGCTTTCGAGGCGAAGCGCTCGCATCCGTATCCTCGGTATCCCACCTCGAGCTGATCACCAAGGCGCGCGAGGAAGAGGTCGGCACCCGCTATCTGATCGAGGGTGGGGAGGAGCTCTCCTTGACCGACGCGGGCTGTCCCGACGGCACGACCTTCATCATCCGCGACCTGTTCTACAATGTTCCCGCCCGCATGAAGTTCCTCAAAACCGACATGGCGGAGGGCAACGCCGTATCCAATGTCATCGACAAGATCGCGTTATCCCATCCCGAGACCGCGATCACCTATATCCGCGACCAAAAGCAATCGCTCCATACCACCGGCGACGGAAAGCTGTTATCGGCGATCTACGCTGTCTACGGCAGAGAATTTGCGAATTCACTGATTCCTGTTGATTATACGCTCGGCGGCATCCGTGTGTCAGGCTATCTCAGCCGACCCGAAAAAGCCCGCCCCAACCGCAATATGCAGAACTTCTTTATCAATAACCGCTTCGTCATCTCCAAGACGGCGATGGCGGCGATCTCCGAAGCCTGCAAGGGGAGCGTCATGGTCGGCAAATTCCCGTCCTGCGTCCTCAATATCGAGCTGTCCTACAATGCGGTCGACGTCAACGTCCATCCGACCAAACTCGAGGTGCGCTTTGTCAACGAGCGACCTGTGTTCGACGCGATCTACCACGCGGTCAAAACCGCCCTGCAAAACGGCGAAAAACGCATCGAGGTCACTGACAATAAGCCGCAGACCCGCATCAATCCCTTTGAGCTGGCACAAAAAGTATTCCGCGAGCGCGACGAACAGCCCGCGATTTCCAATACCCCGCTCAAAAAACAACCGCTGAAAGATAATTCCGAAGAACTGCTCAAGCTCCTTGACGAACCTGTCGTCAAACAGCCTGAGGTACGTCCGCAGATATTGTATGTCAACGATTCCGGTCCCTCAGTCGCCGAGCAGTACAAACAGCATATCGAGGCAAAGCGCGCCGAAGCGCTTCCCGCAGACAATCCTGCGCCGCTCCCGGCACAACCCGTTCAAACGACTGCGCCCGTTCAGCCTGCCGCACCCGAGCAGCCCGCTGAACCTGCGCCCCTGATCGAAACCGACGACAACAGCTATCGCTATATCGGCGAAGCGTTCAAAACCTATATCATCATCGAAAAAAATCCCCGCGAGCTGCTTTTGATCGACAAGCACGCCGCTCACGAGCGCATCATTTACGAAAAGCTCAAGAAAGAAAAAGGCAGCGGCTATTCTCAGCTGTTGCTGACGCCCATCACCGTCACGCTCAACAAGCTCGATTATACCGCCGTGATGTCCGAGCCGGAGGTGTTCACCGAAGCGGGCTTTGACATCGACGATTTCGGCAGCGGCACGATCATCATCCGTTCCGCTCCGCAGTATCTTCCGCTCGACGATATCGAATCTTCGGTCATCGAGATGGCAGGCTACTTAAGCGAAAATAAAAAAGAGATCCGCTCCGAAAAAATGGATTGGATCTATCACAACGTTTCCTGCCGCGCGGCGATCAAGGGCGGCAACATCAATACCGACGAGGAGCTGATCACCCTCGCAAAGCAGGTGGAGGACGAGGACGTCCGCCACTGTCCCCACGGCAGACCCGTCTGCGTCGTTATCAAAAAGCGCGAGATGGAACGCTGGTTCGGCAGGGTATAAGCTATGTGCAAGATACCTGTCGTCGCCGTTGTCGGCCCCACCGCCTCCGGCAAAACCGCCTTATCTGTCGAGCTTGCCCTCCGCCTTAACGGCGAGATCATCTCCGCCGATTCCATGCAGATCTACAAGCACATGGATATCGCGACCGCAAAGCCGCTTGATTCGGAAAAGAAAGGCATTCCGCACCACTTGATGGATTTTCTCGATCCGTCCGAGGACTTCTCCGTCGCGCGTTTCTGCGCGCTTTCTAAGCCCCTGATCACCGAGATCCGCGATCGGGGAAAGCTCCCGATCATCGCGGGCGGCACGGGACTGTATGTCGATTCCCTGCTCGGGAATGTCAGCTTTGCTCAGACGGATTCCGACCCCGCCCTCAGAGAATCGCTCCAAAAGGAGCTCGACGCCGTCGGCATCGATGCGATGCTCGATCAGATCCGCTCCTTCGATCCCGATTCCGCCGACCGCTTATCCGTTGGCAGAAACCCCAAACGCATCCTGCGCTGTATCGAGGTCTACCGCCTTTCGGGCATGACCCAGACACAGCTCAATCTATCCCAGACCGCCGCACCCTCTCCGTACAAGGCGATCAAAATCGGGCTGACCGCATCCGACCGTGAATTCCTCTATGAGCGCATCAACCGCCGCGTCGATCTCATGCTCAGCAGCGGATTGCTCGACGAAGCCCGCGCCTTCTACGATTCCCCCTACGGCACGACCGCCAATGCCGCCATCGGCTACAAGGAGCTCCTGCCGTATCTGCGCGGCGATTTATCCCTCGACGAATGTGTCGAGAACCTCAAGCGCGCCACCCGCCGCTATGCAAAGCGTCAGCTCACATGGTTTCGGCGCGATCCGTCTATCCACTGGTTCGAAATCGACCGCATGAGCTTTGACGAGATATTCAGCTCTGCGCTGACAATAATCAAACAAGGACTGTAGTTATGGCTAAGTCAGAAACCCGCAAAACGATCACAAAACGAATCCTCATCGGCGTCGGTATCGCACTGGCGCTGGCGTATATCGTATTCCTTTTCATCACCACCAACTTCCTCGGCTCAAACAATATCTCCACCGAGATCACCTACCGCTCGACCGCCGAGGATATCATCAAGTCGACCGGCTTGGTCGTCCGCAACGAGGAGTACGTCGACGCCTCCGCATCCGGCGTGCTGGTGTATAATGTTTCCGACGGCGACAAGGTCACCGGCGGCGGTACGATCGCCACGGTGTATAATAATGAAAACGACGTCGCCGCCCTCAACCGTATCGCCGAGATCGATGAAAAAATCGCATTTCTGGAATCTCTCAGCGGCGCGTCCAATACTTTCAACGTCGGTATCGACACGATGAACAGCCAATTGAACGACAAGCTGATCTATCTGGAGAAGCAGATCAATACCCGTTCCTTCGATTCGATCGACGACGCCGAAGAAGACCTCATGACCTCGATCTATCGCAAGCAGATGGTCACCGGTCAGCAGGGCAATTTTGAGGAAAAGATCAATGCCCTCAAATCCGAGAAAACGGCGCTCCAGGCGTCGACAGGCAAGCCTGCCGGCACGATCAAATCCAAGTCCTCCGGCTACTTTGTATCCACCGTCGACGGCTACGAAAAATCGCTCGACGTGACAAAGCTCGACCGCATGACCTACGACGATTTCAACAATATCACGCCCGAAGAGGTCGACCCCAACGCCCATATCGGCAAGATCATCAAGGGCGTCAACTGGTACATGGTCTGTCCGGTGACTGCCGACGAAGCGGCGAATATCAGCCGCAACAGCGAATCCATCACCGTGCGGATGCCCTACGCGATGAGCGAGGATATCCCCGCCAAGGTGCTGTCGATCAACCAGTCGGCGGATTCCGACCACACGATCGTCGTTCTCCAGTGCAACTACATGAACACCGGTATTTCCCGCGTCCGCAGAGAACAGGTCGAGATCGTCGTCAATACCTATGAGGGTCTGAAAATCAGCAAAAAAGCGCTCCATGACGACGAGGTCGAGCGTACCGTCACCGATAAAAACGGCAACGAGACCGTCGAGAAACAGACCGTCCGCGGCGTCTATGTCGAATACGGCAACGAGCTGGTATTCCGTCAGGTAGACATCATCTTCTCGGGCGACGATTATATCATTTGTAACGAAACTCCCGCCGAGGACGCCTTGTTCAACGGCTCGACGGTGACCCTTTACGATAAGGTAGTAGTAGAAGGAGGCGACTTGTTCAATGGCAAGCTCATTCAGTGACGTAGAATATAACTATCATCAGATCTGCGAGAATATCGCCCGCGCGGCAGAGTCGGTCGGCAAGACCGCCGATGATATCATCTTTCTCGCGGCGACAAAAACCGTCGATGCTCCCACCATCAACCATGCGATCTCATTAGGCCTGCGTTATATCGGCGAGAACCGTGTCCAGGAGCTGCTGAGTAAATACGACGACTATGATCTCGACCACGCGTCGCTGCAGTTCATCGGACATCTCCAGTCCAACAAGGTGCGCCAGATCGTCGGCAAGGTCGATCTGATCCAGTCAGTCGATTCCTTAAAGCTCGCCCGCGAGATCTCCCGCTGTTCCGAAAAACTCGGCATCTCCACCGACATTCTGGTCGAGGTCAATATCGGCAGAGAAGAGAATAAGTCCGGCGTCATGCCCGAACAGCTCCACGAATTGCTCGACCAAATCCGCGAAATCCCGTCAATTCAGGTCCGCGGATTGATGTCGATCCCGCCGATTTGTGAAAATGCACAAGAAATTTGTAAATTTTTTGATAATATGCGGCATATCTTCCTTGACATTAAGAGCAAAAATATAGATAATATATCTATGGATGTATTGTCGATGGGTATGTCCTCAGATTATGAAGAAGCAATCCGATGCGGCGCGAATATGGTACGGGTAGGATCGTCCCTGTTCGGCGCGCGCAATTATACATGAGGCTCCCTTTGGTAAAGGGAGCTGTCACCTGACACGCGTGTCAGGCGACTGAGGAATTGTTTAATTGTACGAGCAAAGCGAGTAACAAAAGAATTCTATTATATTTTTAGTATCAGGAAATAAACAAAAACGGAGGAAACTGAAATGGCAGGATTTGTAGATAAGTTTAAGCGTATGTGGGACGCTCCCGACGACGAGTACGAGTACAACGAGTACGGCTACTCGGATACTCCCGAGGAAGAGCCGGAGGAGACCTCGACCCGTCGTTCCACTGCTTCAAGATATGACGATTTCGACGACATCGCGCCTGCGCGTGAGAGCCGCCGCAACAATAAAGTTGTCAACATCAGCGCGACCGCAAAGCTGTCCGTCGCCCTCTTCAAGCCCGAGCGCTTCGGCGAGGAGACCCGCAATATTGCCGACGAGCTGATCAAGACCCACACCGTCGTCCTCAATCTCGAGAACACCAACAAGGATATGGCGCGCCGCATCATCGACTTTTTGTCCGGCGTCGCATATGCCAACCGCGGCAAGATCAAAAAGGTCGCGACCTCTACCTTCATCATCATCCCGAACAACGTCGACCTCACCGGCGACGATCTGCTGGATGAACTCGAGCACAGCGGCGTTTATTTCTAAGTCCTTTGGGATATACTAACAACGCCGAGGATAAGCTGCTGTTATCCAAGGCGTACGATGCGATAGCGCTTTCCGAGCGCACCGGATGTCCGCGGTTCTTAGGATTCCTCAATGAACACGAGTTATCCTACCTGCGCGCGAATATCTCGCCGAAGCGGGATGTATCCTATTTCGGCGGCTATCCCGACGCGGTACGCGTCATGCTGGGCGCCGCCGCAGATGAATACAGCTTCCCGATCGTCGCGCTCGAATTCTCTTATAAACCCGAATTCGACCTCAGACACCGCGACTTTTTAGGTTCGCTGATGGCGCTGGGGCTCAGACGCGAAACGACCGGCGACATTCTCTGCGAGAAGGGTCGCGCCGTCGCATTTGTCCGCGACGATATCGCTGATTTTATCCTTTCTCAGGTCGACAAGATCGGCAGGGTAGGGGTCAAGATTGCCTACGCCGACCTGACCGACCTGCCCGTTCCCGATGATACCGAGGAGTTGAGCTTTACGCTAAGCTCTCTGCGGCTCGACGCTTTTGTCGCCGCCGTAACGAATCTTTCGCGCGATAAAGCCGCGCGGCTGATCAAATCCGAACTGGTCATGATCGACCATGTCATTTCAACCGATGTGTCAAAGCCGCTCTCAGTCGGCGCGACTGTCACCATCCGCAAATACGGTAAATATGTTTTGTCGGAGGATGCCGGGCTGACCCGCAAGGGCAGACTGCGGATTTCCGTCAAACACTTTAGATAGGAGTTGCAATACTATGTTAAGTATCGAAGAGATCAAGAATGTCAAATTTCACAAAGCAGGCAAAGGCTACGATGTTGATGACGTAGAGGCGTTCATCGAGGACGTTATCTCTACTATCGAGCAGCTTCAGGGCGAGAAGAACGAGCTTGTCAGAAAGATGGGCATTCTCGCAAAGAAGATCGAGCAGTACCGCGAGGACGAGGAAACCGTCCGCAACGCACTGATCACCTCCCAGAAGCTCTCTGACAACACCATCAAAGAGGCAAACAACAAGGCTTCTTATATCATCAAGTCCGCCGAGAAGAAGAGCCGCGCCATCCTGACCGAGGCTGAAATGGCTACCGAGCGCGAGAAAGACAAGTTCGAGGCGCTCCACAGCGAGACCGCTCAGCTGCGTAAGGAGATCATCGCGATGTACAAAAAGCACCTCTCCATGGTCGAAGAATTCCCGACCGAGGACGAAGTCAAGGCAAAGCGCGAGGAGCTGGACGAAAAATATCCCTTCGAGCCGATCGAGTCCATCCTGCCCGAGCCGGCTGCCGACGACGTCGACGTCGAGGAAGAGATGGTCAAGACCACCGAGCCCGTCGTTGAGGAAGAGGTCGCCCAGCCCGAAGAGCCCACCGTCCGCGTCGAGATCAAGCACGACAATTCCGACAAGTTCCAGGGTCTCAAGTTCGGCGACAACTACGACGTAGAGTAATTTTAGGCTCCTTTTGGTAAAAGGAGCTGTCGCCAAAGGCGACTGAGGAATTGCATCATTGTTCGAGCGGAGTTATTCCGCGAGTAACTATTATTATTCAGTTTTCAATATTCAATATTCATTGTGCCGAAAGCACACCCATACTACCGTCAGCTCTGTTTTCAGGGCTGACGGAATAGTTGTGTTTAAAGCCTTCCCCTCGGGGGGAAGGTGTCGCCAAAGGCGACGGATGAGGGGCTTACGTTTCTGTGATATGTCGTTCTCTGTTGCGCATTTTGATGCTTGTTCAACAGAGTATCGATCATTCCGGAGACCGGCGCCTGTCTATTCCGCTTTGCGGCGACCACCTTATTATTTGGAGTGTATGAAAAATGTCTCAGGATTATAATGCGACGCTTAATCTGCCGAAAACCGATTTCCCGATGCGCGGCGGACTGCCTCAGTCCGAGCCGAAAACCCTCGCGCGCTGGGAAGAGGAAAAGGTCTACGATAAGCTGATCAAAAAGAACGAGGGAAAGCCGCTGTATGTGCTGCACGACGGCCCTCCTTATGCCAACGGCGATATCCACCTCGGCCACGCCCTCAATAAGATTCTCAAGGATTTCATCGTCCGCTATAAGAACATGGCGGGCTTCCGGTCACCGTTCGTACCCGGCTGGGATACCCACGGACTTCCCACCGAGCTGAAAGCGCGCGCCAAGGCGGGCATCGGTTCTTCTGCCGATATCTCCGTCGTCGAGCTGCGCCGCCTGTGCGAAGAATTCGTAAAAGGCTACGTGAACGACCAGCGCGAACAGTTCAAGCGTCTGGGCATCATTGGCGAGTGGGACGATCCCTACATCACCCTCAATCCGCATTTCGAAGCGGAGCAGATCAAGGTGTTTGCCGAGATGGCAGACAAGGGCTATATCTACAAGGGCTTAAAGCCCGTTTACTGGTGCCCCGAGTGTAAGACCGCCCTTGCAGAAGCAGAGGTCGAGTATTCCGAGGATCCCTGCCATTCCATCTATGTCAAGTTTCCCGTGACCGACGATCTCGGCAAGTTCGCAGCACTGGGTATCGATCCCAAGAAGGTAAGCTTCGTCATCTGGACAACGACCACTTGGACGCTCCCCGCAAACCTCGCGATCTGCGTCGGCCCGCGCTACGAGTATTCCATCATCAAGTGCGGTGACGAGTACTATGTCATGGCGACCGACCTGTATGAGAACGCGATGAAGGAAGCCGAACTGACCGACTACGAGGTCGTTGCGACCGTCAAGGGCGCAGAGCTCGAGTACATGAAGGCTCAGCATCCGTTCCTCGACCGCGAATCTCTGTTGATCGTCGGCGAGCACGTCACCCTCGAGAGCGGTACCGGCTGCGTACATACCGCGCCCGGACACGGCGTCGACGACTATAACGTCTGCCGTAATTATCCCGAGATCCCGACGATCTGTCCCGTCGATTCCGACGGCAAGCTGACCGAAGAAGCCGGTCAGTTCGCGGGGCTGACTACCGAAGAAGCCAATAAGAAGATCGCCGTCTATCTCGACGAGAACGGCTATCTCTTCGCGCTCAAAAAGATCATCCACCAGTATCCGCATTGTTGGCGCTGCAAGACCCCGATCCTCTTCCGTGCCACCGACCAGTGGTTCTGCTCGGTCGACGATTTCAAGGATCAGGCGATCGACGCGATCAACACCGTTGAGTGGATCCCCGCATGGGGCAAGGATCGCATCACCGCTATGGTGCGCGACCGCAAGGACTGGTGCATTTCCCGTCAGCGTAAATGGGGCGTACCTATCCCGATCTTCTACTGCGAGGATTGCGGCGAGCCCTATGTCAATAAAGAGGCGATGCTCGCCGTAGCCGACCTGTTCGGTAAGGAAGGCTCCAACGCATGGTTCACCCACGAAGCCGAGGAGATCCTCCCCGCAGGCACAGTCTGCCCGAAGTGCGGCGGCAAGCATTTTGAAAAAGAAAAAGACATCATGGACGTATGGTTCGACAGCGGATCGTCCCACCGCGCTGTCTGCAAGCGCCGCTCCTATCTCGGCGCGCCGGTCGACCTCTATCTCGAGGGTAACGACCAGTACCGCGGATGGTTCCAGTCGTCACTCCTGACCTCTGTCGCGACCGAGGGCGTCGCGCCTTACCGCACCGTCCTGACCCACGGCATGATCCTTGATATGGAACGCCGCAAGATGAGTAAATCCCTCGGCAACGGTATCTCTCCGCAGGAGGTCATGAAGCAGTACGGCGCCGATGTGCTCCGTCTGTGGGTCGCTTCCTCCGACTACCAGTCCGATATCAGCATCTCGCGCGAGATCCTCAAGCAGATGTCCGAGGCATACCGCAAGATCCGCAACACCGCGCGTTATATCCTCGGCAACCTGTCCGACTTCGATCCCGATAAGGATATGGTCGCGGCAGACAATCTGCTGCCCATCGATAAATGGGCGGTCATCAAGCTCAACGAGCTGATTGAAAAGTGCCTGAACGCCTACGATCGTTTTGAGTTTCACCAGGTCTATCATTCGATCCACAACTTCTGCGTCGTCGATATGTCTAACTTCTATCTCGACGTTTTGAAGGACAGATTATATACCGAAAAGGCGGATTCCAAAGCCCGCCGCGCGGCTCAGACAGCGATGTATCTGATCCTCGATTCTCTGACCCGCATGCTCACCCCGATCCTCGCGTATACCGCAGACGAGATCTGGCGCTATCTGCCGCATCGTGCCTCGGACGATAAAGAGAACGTTCTCTATAACGATATGCCTAAGCCCGTTGCCATCACGGTCGGCGACGACTTCATCGCGACATGGGATCGTATCCACGACCTGCGCGATACCGTCAAGAAGTCCCTCGAGGTCGTCATCAAGGACAAGGTCGTCAAGACCTCTCTCGAGACCTGCGTCATCCTCAAAGCCTCCGGCGACGACTATGCGTTCATCAGCTCCGTACTGCCCGAGCTGAAAGCCGCGTTCATCGTCTCCGATGTACAGCTCGTCGAATCCGACAACGCGTTGTCCGGCGAACTCAGCGTCGAGGTCAAAAAGGCTGAGGGCGAGAAGTGCGAACGCTGCTGGGCTTATTCCAAGACCGTCGGCGAATGCGCCGAGCATCCGACCCTCTGCGACCGCTGCGCCGCTATCCTCAATTCATAATCAAACGTTTTGCGGTGTACCGCTCGGTACACCGCATTCCTTTAGGAGCGTGATCCCATGCTTATCCTGTCAATCGCGATCATCGTGATCATCCCGATTCTGGCAGAAGTCATCCGATACTTTGTTGTTGCAAATCTCGCATCCGGCGACACCATCCACGCCATACCGAATATCCTCGATCTTCTCTATTCCAAGAATCGCGGCGTCGCGTTCGGAATGTTCCAGGACGGCACGATCTTTTTTGCGATCACCACGGCGATCGTGATTATCGTAGCAGCTATATTTCTGATAAAGAATTATAAAAAGAGCAAATTATTCACCGTCGCCCTCTCGCTGATCATCGGCGGCGGACTGGGCAATCTCTACGAGCGCATCGTCCACGGCTACGTCGTCGACTACCTGCGCCTGTCATTTTTCCCGCCGATCTGCAACTTTGCCGACTACTGCATCACCGCCGGCACCGTCTGCCTGATCGTCTACCTGATCTTCTTCTCCGATTATCTCAAGAGCGACAAAAAGAAGCAGGAACAGCAGGACGAAGCCTCCGAGGAAGCCTGAGATGACCCGCCTGACCTTCACAGTCGACGCCGCCGATACCGGCGTCCGTCTCGATAAATACCTCTCTGACCATATCGACGACCTCTCCCGATCCGCGATCGCCAAGCTGATCGATGACGGCAAGGTCACGGTAGGGGAGAAGCCCGCTTTAAAAAGTGCAAAGACGTCATCGGGCGATACGATCACCGTCGAGCTGGACGATCCCCGTCCCGTCGATATCACCCCCGAGGATATCCCCCTCGATATCGTCTACGAGGACGATCACCTCCTCGTCGTCAATAAACCCAAGGGCATGGTCGTTCATCCTGCCCCCGGCAATTATTCCGGCACGCTGGTGAACGCTTTGATGTACCATTGCGGCGACGATTTATCGGGCATCAACGGCGAGCTGCGCCCCGGTATTGTCCACCGGATCGATAAGAACACCTCGGGACTTCTCGCGGTCGCAAAGTCCGATATCGCCCACGCGGGACTCTCCGCCCAGATCGCCGATCACAGCTTTACCCGTGAGTATCTCGCCGTCGCCTACGGCAACATCAAGGACGACGAGCGTACCGTCGACGCGCCCATCGGCAGGCATAAGGTCGACCGCAAGCGCATGTGCGTGACGCAGCAGAATGGGAAGCCCGCCGTCACCCATATCAAGGTGCTGGAGCGGTTCGGCGATTTCACCTACATTTCCTGCCGATTAGAGACGGGCAGAACTCACCAGATCCGCGTCCACCTCGCCCATATCGGTCACCCGATCGCCGGCGACGACGTCTACGGTCCGAAGAAGGTCATCACCGCTCTCGGCGGTCAGTGCCTCCACGCCTATCGATTAGGCTTTATCCATCCCGTCACGGGCGAATATCTGGAGTTCACCGCCGACCCGCCCGCATCCTTCACGACCTTTCTCAATAAATGCCGTGCTGAAAAAAGGGATTAGCTGCCAATTATTTTCAAAAAATACTTGCATTTTATGATGCTTTGTGGTATGATATTTAGGCATTTGAATACCTTCAACAGTTGATGGGGTTCAAATCTGAATATTCCATATTCAAATTTGAAGCGGATAGTCCTCTGCCCGATGCGGCATGAATGTCTGAAAATTTTAAGGAGGAAATTATGGACGCATTAAAGAAAATTGCAGAGAGCTCGATCAAAGAAACCACACCTGAGTTTCATATCGGTGACACCGTCAAGGTTTCCGTTAACATCCGCGAGGGTGAGCGCGAGAGAATCCAGATGTTCGAGGGCACCGTTATTGCTCGCCGCGGTTCCGGCGTAGCCGAAACCTTCACCGTTCGCCGTCTTTCCTACGGCGTAGGCGTCGAGAGAGTTTTCCCGCTCCACAGCCCGAACGTCGTTGACGTCAAGGTTGTCCGCCGCGGTAAAGTTCGCCGCAGCAAGCTCTACTATCTCCGTGACAGAGTCGGTAAAGCGGCTAAGGTCAAAGAAGAAATCCGTAGATAAAATTCTGAAGGGGGCTTTACAAGTCCCCTTTTTGCGTGTATTATTACTTGTAGGGGAGGGGCTTTCTCCTCCCGAAAGGAACAGAACAATCGCTTGGAGATGTACGTGTGAAAAAGGAAAAGACTACCCGTGAGATTACGGAGGAATCAACTGCCGCTGAGACAGCCTCTGTCCCTGACGGGATCGATAAAATCAAATTGAAGAAAAGCCCCGTGACCTCGACCGTGTTCGACTGGCTGGGCAGCCTGTTTATTGCGCTGATTTGCGTGCTGATCGTGATGACCTTCTGCTTCCGCATCATCGACGTCGACGGCACCTCGATGGAGCAGACGCTGATCGATTCCGACAAGGTCGTCATCACCGACCTGTTCTATACGCCGCATCAGGGCGATATTGTCGTCATCAGCCACGCCGAGCAGTACGATCATGCGCTGATTAAGCGTGTCATCGCAACAGAGGGACAGGATCTGCAGATCGATTTTGAAAACCAAAAGGTCTATGTCGACGGCGAGCTGCTCGAAGAGGACTATATCGGCAATACGATCACAAAACAGGGCGACCGTTCACCCGAAGAGGTCAACGGCGTCATCCCCAAGGGCAAGGTGTTCGTCATGGGCGATAACCGTACCGTATCCCTCGACAGCCGCTTCAACGAGGTCGGTCTGATCGATGTGTCCGATATCATCGGCAAGGCACAGCTGGATATCATCCCGCATTCCTTCGACGATAACGGCAACACCAAGCTCGACCTGTCAAAAATCCGCTATTTATACGATTAACGAATCACCACGGCCTGCTTCGCACGGAGCAGGCTTTTTTGAAAAACAATGAAGAAACAAAGAAATATTCCGAAAAAGAATAATAAACAAAGTAATCGCCCCGCACAGAAGCAGAGCGGCCGCGGTACGCGTACCGATGCTCGCTCGGCAAAACCGCCTGTAAAAAAGGCTGCGCCTAAGCCGAAAAAGCCGAAGAACGTCACTCGCGCCGATACGCCCCATACCCAGACGATCCAGTGGTTTCCGGGTCATATGACGAAGACCAAGCGTCAGATCGAAAAGGATCTGCGCCTGGTCGATGCTGTCGCCGAGATCCTCGACGCGCGCATCCCGAATTCCTCGCGCAACCCGGATATCGCAACGCTGACCGCCGGAAAACCCCGCGTGATCCTGCTGAACAAGAGCGATATGGCGGATAAGCGCATAACCCGTGACTGGATCTCCGCCTTATCGAGCGAGACCGTGCGCGTGATCCCTGTCGACTGCAAGAGCGGCAGGGGAGTGGAAAAATTCGTCCCCGCGCTGACCGATTTGCTGTCTGACAAAATCGAATCGTACCGCAAAAAAGGGATGCTCAATCCAACCATGCGCGTGATGATCGTCGGCATCCCGAACGTCGGCAAATCCACCTTCATCAACCGCATTTCCAAGAAGAACAAGGCACAGTCGGCAGACCGTCCCGGCGTCACCCGCGGCAACCAGTGGTTCACCGTTGCCAGGGGCTTTGAGATGCTCGATACCCCCGGTGTGTTGTGGCCGAAATTCGACGACCAGACCGTCGGCGAACGCCTCGCTTTTACCGGTGCGATCAAGGACAATATCATGGATATCGAGCTGCTCGCGATCCGCTTGCTCGATTTGCTGAAAGAGCTGAAGACGCCTGAGTTCATCGAGCGCTACAGCCTGACGGACGACGACCTGACGCTGCCGTCCTACGAGCTGCTCGCGGTGATCGCGAAGCATCGCGGAATGCTCATTTCCGGCGGCGAAGCCGATACCGAGCGTGCCGCCGCGGCTGTCCTCGACGAATTCCGCGCCGCTAAGCTCGGCAGGATCACCCTGGAATTCCCATAGGCTCCCTTTGGTAAAGGGAGCTCCCGCCAAGGGCGGGTGAGGAATTGTTTGATTGTCCGAGCGTGGCACGCGTGTCACGCGAGTAACCTGAATTGTCAATTCTCAATTCTCATTAAGGAGCCACCATGGACTGGTTATATTACGAAAATGAAGCCCTTGCAAAAGGATACAAAGCCATCTGCGGCGTTGATGAAGCCGGCCGCGGTCCGCTTGCAGGACCCGTCTGCGCCGCCGCCGTGATTTTGCCCGAGGGCTGTATCATCGAGGGCGTCAATGATTCCAAAAAGCTCACGGAAAAGAAGCGTGAAGCCCTGTTCGACGTCATCATCGAACAGGCGATATCCTGTTCGATCGCCTTCGGTACGGTCGAAGAGATCGAGCGCGATAATATCCTCGCGACCACCATGAATACCATGAAACGCGCAGTGGAAGGGTTGTCAGTCAAGGCGGACTACGCCATGATCGACGGCAACCGACTGCCGCCGCTCGATATCCCCTGCGAGTATATCATCAAGGGCGACGCAAAGTCGATGTCCATCGCTGCCGCGTCGATCCTCGCTAAGGTTTCCCGAGACCGCCTGATGCTCGAATACGCCGCAAAATACCCCGAGTATGCGTTCGAAAAGCACAAGGGCTACGGCACCAAGCTCCATGTCGAGCGGATCCTTGAGTACGGTCCCAGCCCCATCCACAGACCGTCCTTTCTCAAAAAGATCTATGCGAAACACAACATACATTTGTAGGGTACGGGTCCCAAGACGTACCGAAAAAACAGCCTATGACAAAACAATTGACCAACAAACAATTTGGCTCTTTAGGCGAAAAACTCGCCGCCGATTATTTGAAAAAACAACATTATAAAATTCTGGAAAAGAATTATAAATGTAAGCTGGGCGAGATCGATCTGATTGCCCGTACCGGCGATACCATCGTATTTGCCGAGGTCAAGACGCGCTCCGCCGCTCCGTTCCTTTCGGGTCAATACGCGGTCGACAAACGTAAGCAGTTCCACATCCTGCGCACCGCCGCGTACTATCTGGACGAGAAAAAGTCCAGCCTCCAGCCGCGATTTGACGTCATCGAGGTCGAGGTCGACCGTGCCGCTGGAAAGCTCGTTTCCGTCAACCACATCAAAGCGGCTTTCTCTCAATCCGAATCTTACGCAAGATTTTAATGTGTTACCGCGCTAATAGAACATATGTTTCACGTGAAACAAAACCGCCGAGATCATCGGCGGTTTTTCATTAGTTTATTCGTTGCTTTTCGCTAATACATCATCCAGATGATCGATGATACTCCTAAGAATTTCTGCGACGGTCGCGCTGTCCCCGTACAAGCTTTCGAACAGTGCGTCGATATTCTTTTCAAAATCAGCGGGTAAGATTTTTGCATCTCTTTTTGCGATCTCGATCATCCGCTTCTCGCCCGGGTGCGTCATGCGGTTCAAGGCAAATATGATGTCGAAATATGATTCCAGGAATGCCGCTGTCCGGTGATTGACAGCAACAAGATCATGTCGCTTTGACGCCTTGAGGATCTGACCTTCATATGACGGCAGATATCCGCTTAACAGCCTCCTGTTGCGACCGATGATCTCGGCTCTCAGCCGATCGGGGTAGGGGACGGCAAAGCGCTTTTTCAACGCCGCCAGTTCACCGGTTTCATCGTACAGGATCTTGCAGGTGTTCAGGTTGTGCCACATACAGGTCGTATATCCGTTGCTTGCCTGATATCGTTCGACGACCCGCGCGACCCCATCGCCGAAATCCTGCATATTGCGGTACAGAATATCGATGTCGATGCCGTTATTCAGCGTACAGTCGTCCTCGGTTTCCCAGTATTGGTTATTCAGCTCGATATAGGAGCAGTATCGGTTCAATATCTCTGTTCTGACAGCTTCTGACGGAATACCGTCGCAATAGAGGTACAGGTCATAGTCCGACTGTGCGTCATAGTTGTCTGTTGCGCGCGATCCGCCCAGCGCGATCGCTTTTATCTCGTTCAACGCGGCGAATTCCCTGCATAGCTTTTCAAATACCATATTCGTTCTCCGTTTCTGTTTGATGTGTGTATTATAGCAAAATAAATTTTCAAAAATCTATGCTATTTTTATCCTTTTGATGGCGAATAATTATCTCTTTTTTCAGCCCAATACTTGCTTAATGACCGCCGATGTGGTATAATAACTTGAATATAATGGGTTAGGAGGGTCTATCGATGTTATACCATTCCACACAAGATAAATCTCAGTCCGTTTCATCCGCTCAGGCGATCGCTCAGGGCATTTCAAAGGACGGCGGTCTGTTTGTTCCAGAGAGCTTTCCGAAGCTTTCTCTGAACGATCTCGACACCATGTTGACAAAAACCTATCAGCAGCGTGCCAAGATGATCATCTCAAAATACCTCACAGATTTCTCCGAGCGAGAGATCTCCGACTGCGTGGATAACGCCTACACTGTTGAGAAGTTCGGCGATATCAATCCCGCCCCGATCGCGCCTGTCACCTACAACGGCGACGAGCTGAATCTCTTGGAGCTGTGGCACGGTCCGACCTGCGCGTTCAAGGATATGGCGCTGCAGATCCTGCCGCATTTTCTGACAAAGTCGCTTCAGAAGGTCGGCGGTGGCAAAGACGCAGTCATCCTCGTCGCGACCTCCGGCGATACCGGCAAGGCCGCGCTCGAGGGTTTCCGCGACGTACCGCATACCAAGATCATCGTGTTCTATCCGGTCAACGGAGTATCTGCCATGCAGAAGCACCAGATGAATACCCAGGAGGGCGAGAACGTCTATGTCTGCGCCATCAACGGCAACTTTGACGACGCTCAGACAGCGGTCAAGAAGATCTTCACCGATCCCGCGACCTCTGAGATCCTCGCTGATCACAATATGATGTTCAGCTCCGCGAACTCCATCAACTGGGGTCGTCTGCTGCCGCAGATCGTCTATTATATCTCCGCATATTGCGATATGGTCAACCTCGGCAAGGTGAAGCTCGGCGAGAAGATCAACATCACCGTTCCGACCGGCAACTTCGGCAATATCCTTGCGGGCTACTACGCCTATGAGATGGGTCTGCCGGTGAATAAATTCATCTGCGCATCCAATTCCAATAACGTCCTGACTGACTTTATCAACACCGGCGTGTATGATAAGAACCGCGATTTCTATACCACCGTATCTCCCTCGATGGATATTCTGGTTTCGTCCAACCTCGAGCGTCTGCTCTATACCATGTCCGGCGACAACGATGCCGAGACAAAGGGCTATATGGACGCGCTGAAAGCCGAGGGCAAATACGAGGTCAGCGACAGCATCAAGGAGAAGATCTCCGCGATGTTCTACGGCGGCTATGCCGACGAGGACGCGACCGAGAAAACCATCCATGATCTTTATGAACAGCAGCATTACCTCTGCGATACCCATACGGCGGTCGCCGTAGCGGTATGCGACGAGTACATCAAGAAAACAGGGGACAAAACCCCGGTCGTCATCGCCTCCACTGCCAGCCCCTATAAGTTCTCCAAGGCGGTTCTCTCCGCGATCGATACCGACAAGCTCCCCGAGAGCGAGTTTGATATGGTCGAAAGACTCAACGAGCTGACCGACGCCCCCGTACCCGCGCCGCTCGCATCTCTGCGCGGCAAGACGGCACGATTCTCCGACGTCACCGACAAAGAGGATATGCAGAGCGTCGTTCTCGGCGCGCTGGGGATCAGCAAGTGAGCCTTTTCGCGATCGCCGATCTGCACCTGTCGCTCGGCACGGATAAGCCGATGGATGTTTTCCACGGATGGACGGATTATGTCCCGCGCCTCAAGGAAAACTGGGAAAAGCTGGTCACGCCCGACGATACCGTCGTCATCGGCGGCGACATTTCCTGGGCAATGAAGCTCGAGGAATGCTACGAGGATTTTTCCTTTATCCATTCGCTGCCCGGTCAGAAGATTTTTCTTAAGGGCAACCACGACTACTGGTGGCAGACCAAGAAAAAAATCGACGATTATCTTTTCCAAAACGGCTTTGATTCCATCAAGATCCTGTTCAATAACGCCTACGAGGTCGGCGACTTTGCCGTCTGCGGCACGCGCGGCTGGTATTACGACAAGGAAGGCGAGCATGATATCAAGGTGATCAACCGCGAGATCGGACGGCTGAAAACGTCTTATAACGCCGCTCTCCAAACCGGAAAACGCCCGATCGTCTTTCTCCATTACCCGCCGGTCTACGGCGATATTGAGTGCGAGGAGATCATGTCGGCGCTTCTGGAGCTTGGGGTCAAGACCTGCTACTACGGTCACCTGCACGGAGAGCGCACCCACAGGAATGCTGTACAGGGCGAATACATGGGCATCGATTTTCACCTGATCGCGTGCGATTATACCCGTTTTGTACCGATCTTGGTGAGATAGCCGATTTCAAACACCTCGGTTTTTGCCGAAAAATACACGGTTTTTGCCAGTTTTACCCCGATAAATCGCAAAAATTTTACATTTTTAACATAGTAATTTTTTGCCATTTATGGTATATTATCAATGTTACAATATTGTAGTACTTTTGAGTACGTTTGGAGGAATATAAAATGAGCTTAAAATCATCCACTTTGAAAGAAACAAACACCTATGAAGTAGAAGTCAGCGTAGACGGCGAAACTTTCGGCGCCGCTGTTGACAAGGTATACAAGAAGGAAGTCAAGAAAATCAACGTACCCGGCTTCCGCAAGGGCAAAGCTCCCCGCATGATCATCGAGAAGATGTACGGCGCGGAGATCTTCTATGACGACGCGATGCAGGATTGCTATCCCGCCGCGCTGGACGAAGCCGCTAAGGAAGCAGGCCTCAAGGTGATCGCTGTCACCGCGCTTGAGGCTGAGGAAGTTTCTAAGGACGGCTTTACCTTCAAGGCGACCGTTGTTGTTGAGCCTGAGATCGAGATCAAGGACTACAAGGGCATCGAGGTAGAGCAGATGTCTACCGAGGTCACCGAGGATATGATCGACCACGAGATCGAGCACGTTCGCGAGCGCAACAGCCGTATGGTCACCGTCGACGACAGAGCCGCCGAGGACGGCGACACCGTTGTCATCGACTTTGAGGGCTTCTGCGACGGCGAAGCGTTCGAGGGCGGCAAAGCTGAGAACTACAACATCGAGCTCGGTTCCGGCAACTTCATCCCCGGCTTTGAGGAGCAGATCGTCGGTCACAACACCGACGAGGAATTCACCATCGACGTAAAGTTCCCCGAGGAATATCAGGCGGAGAACCTCAAGGGCAAGGATGCTCAGTTCAAGATCAAGCTCCACGAGATCAAGAAGAAGGAGCTGCCCGAGGTCGACGATGATTTCGTCAAGGATGTTTCCGAGAAGGACACCGTAGCGGAATATCGCGAAGAACTCAAGGGTCAGATCGCACACCGTCTTGAGCATGAAGCCGAGCATGACCTCGACGACAAGCTGACCGCGGCTGTCATCGAGAAGGTCGAGGGCGAGATCCCCCGGCAGATGTTTGACAACGAAGCCCAGAACATGATGCGCGAGATGGATATGCGTCTGCGCTCTCAGGGCATGGATATGAACACCTACTTAAAGTACACCGGCATGGAAGCCGACGCCGTCCTCGAGATGTATAAGCCCGAGGCTGAGAAGCGCGTCAAGATGCGCTTAGCGCTCGAGAAGATCGCGAAGCTCGAAGAGATCAAGCCCACCGAGGAAGAGGTCGAGGCTGAGTACAAGAGAATGGCTGACGCGTACCGGATGGACGTCGAAAAGGTCAAGGACATCATCCCCGCAGAGAGCATTACTGAGGATCTGTCCGTAGAGCTTGCGATGAAGCTGGTTAAGGATAACGCGGTTATCAAATAAGTTAACATTAAAGCGTGTCAGGATAAGCGAATAATACGAACAATCTTAGATTATACTATTGTGAAAGGATGAACGATATGGCATTAGTACCTTATGTTGTGGAACAAACCAATCGCGGCGAACGTTCCTACGATATTTTTTCCCGACTGCTGAACGACAGGATCATCATGCTGACCGAGGAGGTCAACGCCACTACCGCCTCGCTGGTAGTCGCTCAGCTTCTGTACCTCGAGGGTCAGGATCCCAATAAAGATATCAGCCTGTATATCAATTCCCCCGGCGGTTCCGTCACCGACGGCATGGCGATCTACGACACCATGCAGTATATCAAGTGTGATGTTTCCACCATCTGCATGGGCATGGCGGCGTCGATGGGCGCGTTCCTGCTGGCGGCGGGTACCAAGGGCAAGCGTTATGCTCTCCCGAACGCCGACATCATGATCCATCAGCCCTCCGGCGGCGCACAGGGTCAGGCGACCGATATCGAGATCCACACCCAGCACATCCTGCATACCAAGCAGAAGCTCAACGAGATCTTGGCTAAAAACACCGGTCAGCCGCTCGACGTCATTAAGGCGGATACCGAGCGCGACAACTTTATGACCGCTCAGCAGGCGCTGGAATACGGCCTGATCGACAAGGTCATCGAAAAGAGATAACAACTTCAGCATTAGCCGGAGAGCCGAAAAAGCTCGTCCGGCTGTTGCTGTAAATTTGAGAAGATTATGAGAAGGTCCGAACAGCGCATCTGTGCTGTTCCAAGGAGATTCGTATGGCAGGAAAGAAAACGGATGATAATATCTACTGCTCCTTTTGCGGCAAGCCGCAGGAGATGGTAGGCAGAATGATCGCCGGCAACGGCGTGTATATCTGTGACCAGTGTATCGACCTCTGCATGTCCATTCTGGAGGACGGTGATCTGTCGAATGAGGAACACGTCGACGAGATCGCGCCCGCTCCCTCGGGACTGTTGAAGCCCAAGGAGATCAAAGCGATCCTCGACGACTATGTTATCGGTCAGGATGAGGCGAAAAAGACGCTCTCCGTCGCGGTATACAATCACTACAAGCGCGTTTTCAATCACGATGAAAACGTAGAATTCGCAAAGTCCAACGTGCTGATGCTCGGCCCGACCGGCGTGGGCAAGACCCTCTTGGCACAGACCTTAGCAAAGGCGCTGGACGTACCCTTTGCGATCGCCGATGCGACCACGCTCACCGAGGCGGGTTATGTCGGCGAGGACGTCGAGAATATCCTTTTGAAGCTGATCCAGGCGGCTGATTTTGATATCGAGCGCGCCGAGAGAGGCATCATCTATATCGACGAGATCGATAAGATCGCCAGAAAAAGCGAGAATCCCTCGATCACCCGTGATGTATCGGGCGAGGGCGTTCAGCAGGCGCTGTTGAAAATCGTCGAGGGAACGGTATCGAACGTTCCCCCGCAGGGCGGCAGAAAGCATCCGCAGCAGGAGTTTTTGCAGGTCGATACCAGCAATATCCTGTTTATCTGTGCAGGTGCATTCGACGGACTGGACAAGGTCGTCAAAAAGCGCATGGGCTCAAAGGTGCTCGGCTTCGAAGCGGACGTCAGCGATACGCAGGAGATGCTCGAGCGTGACTGGATGAAGTACGTCACCGGTCACGATCTGATCAAGTTCGGCATCATTCCCGAGCTGATCGGCAGACTGCCGGTCATCACCGCGCTGTCAGACCTCAGCGACGACGACATGGTCCGCGTTCTCACCGAGCCGAAAAACTCGCTGATCGCGCAATATAAGCATCTCTTCAAGCTCGACAACGTGGAGCTTCTCTTTGAGAAAGAGGCGCTGTATGCGATCGCGAAAAAGGCGAAGGAGCAGAATACCGGCGCGCGCGGCCTCAGGGGTATCATCGAGGGACTTTTGACCGATCTGATGTTTGAGGCGCCCTCAGATGTATCGATCGAGAAGATCATCATCACCCGCGACGTGGTGGAAAACGGCGCAGAGCCGCAGATCTTCCGCAACAACGCCGCTGATTTTGCGCTGAAGCTCGGCATGGGCGACGATCAGGATTCTGCATCTTAAATTATCGTTTTCGGGCTGCATGGGATTCCATACAGCCTTGAATTATTCATTATCAAGTTAGAGAGAAGACCGGCTTCTCTCGTTTGGAAGGCACATTATTATTGGAGTAACTATGGCTCAGAATTACAATAAATCTTTTGACATACCGGTTCTGCCGCTGAGGGGCGTCGTCGTCTTTCCGAAGATGATGCTCAACTTCGACGTCAGTCGCAAGCGCAGTAAAAAGGCGCTGGAGCTCGCGATGAAGGACGATCAGCTGATCTTTTTGACGGCGCAGATCGATGCGGGGCTGAATGAACCGACCTTTGACGACGTTTACAAGGTAGGCGTCGTCTGCAAGATCGCCCAGATTTTGAAAGAGGGCGAAAAATCCACCCGTGTGGTGGTCGAGGGCTTGTACCGTGCGGTGATCATCCACTCGGTCGAGAATGACGCGTGTATGGTCGCATCGGTCGCGCCGTATACCAACCGCCGCACCCGCGTGACGACGACGCGCGATCTGGCGCTGATGCGCTCGCTCAAAGCGACCTTCGAAAAATACATGGAGCTGACCCCGAAGCTCCCGACGGATATCCTCTTTAAGATCGGCTTGTCCAACGATCCGTCCGATCTGGCGGATTTTGTCGCGGCGAACGTCATGCTCGACGCGGAGATCAAGCAGTTATTGCTGGAGACCGTGTCGGTATCCGACAGGCTCGAGATCCTGATCGACGCTTTGCAGAACGAGATCTTCATCCTCTCTGCGGAGCATGAGATCATGGAGAAAGCGAAGGAACGCATCGACCGCTCCCAGCGCGACTATTACCTGCGCGAGCAGATGAATGTCATCAAGGAGGAGTTGGGCGAGGACGGCGAGTTCTCGGATATCGACGAACTGCGCAAGAAGATCGCCGAGAAGAAGCTCCCCGAGGAAGCAGAGCAGACCCTGCTGAAAGAATGCTCGAAGCTCGAGCGTCTGCCGTTCGGCAGTAACGAGGCGAGCGTCATCGAGACCTACATAGATACGTGTTTAGAGCTGCCGTGGAATGAAACGACAGAAGAAAAGATCGATACCGCCGCGGTGCAGGAACAGCTTGACCGCGATCATTACGGTCTGAAAAAGGTCAAGGAGCGCATCATCGAACAGCTCGCGGTTCGTCAGCTCAGCGATAAGGCGAAGGGACAGATCATCTGTCTTGTCGGCCCTCCCGGCGTCGGCAAGACCTCCATCGCCGTCAGCATCGGCGACGCGATCGGAAGAAAAAGCCGCAGGATCGCGCTCGGCGGCGTGCGTGACGAGGCGGAGATCCGCGGTCACAGACGCACCTACATCGCGTCGATGCCCGGACGCATCATCGCGGCTGTCAAGCAGTGCGGTGTCAGAAATCCGCTGTTGATCCTCGACGAGGTGGATAAGCTGTCAGCCGACTACAAGGGCGACCCGACCTCGGCGCTTTTAGAAGTATTGGACGGCGAGCAAAATGCGACCTTTGTCGATCACTATATCGATATGCCGTTCGACCTCTCTGACGTGATGTTCATCACGACTGCCAACGATGCGGACGCGATACCCGCGCCGCTGAGGGACAGGATGGACGTGATCGAGCTTTCGTCCTATACGAGGACGGAAAAATTCCAGATCGCAAAGCGGCATTTACTGCCCAAGCAAATGAAGCTCTGCGGCATCAAACGCAAGAATTTCCGCATCACCGACAAGGGAATCTATGCGGTGATCGACTACTATACCCGCGAGGCGGGCGTGCGCAATCTCGAGAGAGAATTAGCGGCTGTGCTGAGAAAAGCCGCGGTGCAGATCCTCGCCGACCCGGAGGTCGTCGTCAAGGTCAATGATAAGAACATCGGCGACTTCCTCGGCGTGAAAAAATACCTAGACGACGTTGCGGCAAAAAAGCCGGAGATCGGCTTTGTCAACGGTCTGGCGTGGACCTCTGTCGGCGGTACACTCCTGCCGCTCGAATGCGCCGTGATCCCCGGCACCGGCAAGCTGGAGCTGACCGGATCGCTCGGCGACGTGATGCAGGAAAGCGCAAAGGCGGCGATCACTGCGATCCGCACCCGCGTGGACAAATACGGGATCGCTCCCGATTTTTACAGCAAGTATGATATCCACATCCATGCGCCCGAGGGCGCTGTGCCGAAGGATGGTCCGTCGGCAGGCGTGACCATGGCGACCGCGCTGTACTCGGCGCTGACCATGAGCCCCGTGAGGGCGGACGTCGCGATGACCGGCGAGATCACCATCAGCGGCAAGGTACTGCCGATCGGCGGACTTAAGGAGAAGTCGATGGCGGCGTACAAGGCAGGGATCAAAAATGTCATCATCCCGAAAGAGAACGTCCGCGACCTCGAGGAGATCGACGAGGAGATCCGCGATGCGATCACCTTCATGCCGGTAGAAAGGGTAGACGAGGTCATCGAGATCGCTGCGCTTCCCGCAAAGAAGGTCGCAAAGGATATCAACACGGTCATGAAGCCGAAGAAATCGGCAAAGCGCGTGAATGTTGCGCAGTGAGGTGACCTATGCTGAATGTTGAATTTACCTATTCGGCAGGATTGTCGAATCAACTTCGCGACGATGATCGTCCCGACGTCGTCTTTTCCGGACGCTCCAATGTAGGAAAATCGTCGCTGATCAACCAATTATGCAACCGCAAATCGCTTGCGCGCGTCAGCTCAAAGCCCGGTAAAACCGCGACGATCAACTTCTTTGACGCGGGCAGCTTCAACCTTGTCGACCTGCCCGGCTACGGCTACGCGAAGGTCAGCAAGGTCGAAAAACTTAGATGGGCAGAGCTGGTCGAGGGATACTTTGCCGCGGGCAGAGAGATCGCGTTGGTGGTGCAGATCATCGATATGCGCCACAAGCCGACCGCCGACGATATGAATATGATCCGCTTTCTGTATGACAGCGGCATCCCGTTCATCGTTGTGATGACGAAATCGGACAAGCTCAATAAGTCGGAATATCAGGCGCAGCTGAGCCTGATCTCCGGGATCATGGCAGAGTTCGATAACGTCGGGCTGTATCCGTTCTCGGCGCTCAAGGGCGACGGGGCAGAGGCAATCGAAAACGCGATCATGAACGCTGTCGCAGATCAGGAGTTAACAGATAATGATGAATGACCGTTTGGCGGTCAGGGAGGTATATAATGGAAAAAACACCGTTTTTGACGAAGGATATGGCGTTGGATATCATCAAGGATGTGCCTACGCCGTTCCATGTGTATGATGAAAAGGGCATCCGCGAGAATTGCCGCAGAGTTAATCAGGCGTTCGCGTGGAACAAGGGTTTCAAGGAGTATTTCGCCGTCAAGGCGACCCCGAATCCGTATCTTCTGAAGATTTTTCAGGAGGAGGGCTGCGGCGTTGACTGCTCGTCGCTGACGGAGCTTGTCATGAGCGAAGCATGCGGTTTCAAGGGCAGCGACATCATGTTTTCCTCGAACGTCACGCCCGAGGAGGATATGAAAAAGGCGTATGATCTCGGCGCGTATATCAACCTTGACGACATCAATTTTGTGCCGTTTATCGAGCGTGTCTGCGGCGTTCCCGAGACCGTTTGCTGTCGGTATAATCCCGGCGGTGTGTTCGAATTGGCGGCGTCGAGAACAGGCGTTCAGGTCATGGACAACCCCGGTGAGGCGAAGTACGGCATGACCGAGGATCAGATGGCTGAGGCGTTCACTCGGCTCAAAGAAGATGGCGCAAAGCACTTTGGCATCCACGCGTTCTTGGCGTCGAATACCGTATCGAACGACTACTATGCGGAGCTGGCGGGCATCCTGTTCAATCTGGCTGTCAGACTGTCGAAGCGCTGCGGCGTGCATATCGCGTTCATCAACCTGTCCGGCGGCGTCGGCGTCGACTATCGTCCCGAAGAACCCCGCGCGGACATTACTGAGATCGGCGAGCTGGTGCGCCAGAAGTATGAGGAGATCCTCACGCCCGAGGGCATGGACGATGTTGCGATCTTTGCGGAACTCGGCAGATACATGATGGCGCCCTACGGTGCGCTGGTTGCGAAGTGTCTGCACACCAAGCACATCTACAAGGACTATATCGGTCTGGACGCGTGTGCGGCAAACCTGATGCGCCCCGCGATGTACGGCTCGTATCACCACATCACTGTGCTTGGCAAGGAGAACGATCCCTGCGACTTTAAGTACGATGTGACCGGAGGACTTTGTGAGAACAACGACAAGTTTGCGATCGACCGTATGCTGCCCGAGATCCTGCCTGACGATATCGTGTATATCCACGATACCGGCGCGCATGGCTTCGCGATGGGTTATAACTATAACGGTAAGCTGAGATCGGCAGAGGTTCTCTTAAAAGAGGACGGCTCGCATCAGCTGATCCGCAGAGCGGAGAATATGGATGACTACTTCGCGACATTTGACTTCTCTCCGTTCAAGTTTGATACAAAATAATTCTATCTAAGAAATATAATTAATTCGATTTTAGAATTATAACACTGATTTAATTCTAATTTCGAAATATAAATAATTCTAATTTAGAATTAAGTGACTGGTATGAAGAATTCTGATAAAAGAAAACAGATCATTCGCGCTGTGGTTATTACTGTTGTAACGCTGGTGGTTCTTGCATTGATCGCTTTTCCGTATTGGGAGCGGTTTTACCCCGGTGACAGGATCACGATCACAATGACCGGCAAGGTTGACGGCGTAGAGGTTTTGCCTGACAGCGATGTCAAATGCGTCAATGTATATGGCGAACCGCAGGAGGTTAATTGTAATGAACCCGGCGTATTTTCTGTAGCAAACAGTCAGAGTGATTACGAGTCGTTTTTCTTTACTTTTACTGTAGATCATCGTATCATTGAGCTGCAGTTAAATCGGCGTTACTGGTGGAAGATAGACAACTGTCAATTGATTTATAAAATCGACAGTACGACGAATGAAATGATGTATACTTTCATAGCCGGAGACGGCGCTCAGCATACCGCCGCAGCGGATTATCGAGATGGTAAGTATACGATCGATGAAAATACTCGCCCAACGGCTTTTCTTTGAACTGAGTTATCATCCTCAATCTGACATCATCAGTCATGTTCGACATAGTCTAGAGAAGGCGTCATAGACGATACTGCCGGAATCAGGCGCATCAAATAACGCATCAATAATATACATAATCCCCTTTTCGCGGACATAGACTGTAGCGGAAAGGGGATTTTTTTACACGGAAAGTAATGTGATTGTATATCTTTGATGAAAGAATAGGGGCGTCTGACTCTTTGCTGAATGGATGTGCAGAGAGGTCAGCCCCTCATCCGACTCGCCTTAAGGCGAGCCACCTTCCCCCCCAAGGGGAAGGCGTTAGGAAAGGGGATTTTTATGTATCGAGATTATCTGAACAGCGGGATCACGCCGCAAGAGGCGTTCGGCGCAGCACGCACGGTGGGCGAGGGAGAGTCGCCCTTTAAGCCCGAGTACGAGGATTTTGTACGTCATTATTCGGGACGCGGAACGCTGAAGGTACAGATCAGCGTCGCGCGCGGGGCATATCCGGTAAAAAACGTGCTGGTGGACGTATCGCAGGAATTGGACGGCGTGCGGTACAGCCTGTATAACGACGTGACGGATATCTCCGGTATTGTTGACAACATGGTGCTGCCGGCAAAAAGCATCGAAAGCACGCTCAACGCAGATGAGGATGAACCGGAGGCGGAGTATCACATCACGATCTTTCATCCGGATTTTGAGGAGATCACGGACTGTGCGGTCGTGATCCACGACAAGATCGAAACCATCCTGCCGATCTCGCTTGTCCCGAAGACCCCGGCGTCAGATACAGGGGAGGATGGCTGATGGCAGTCCTGTTGCCGACGATCCCGACCAATATCACGGTGCATCTCGGCGCGCCGAACGAGCCTGCCGAGAATGTGACCGTACCGTTTACGGATTACATCAAGAACGTCGCGTCGAGCGAGATATTTCCCAATTGGCCCGAGGAAAGCCTCAGGGCGAATATCCTCGCGCAGATCTCCTATACGCTCAACCGCGTGTATACCGAGTATTACCGCAGCCGCGGATATGATTTCGATATCACCAACAGCACGCGGTATGACCACGCCTACACGAAGAACGGCGAGGTTTTCGACACCATCAGCATCATCGTCGACGAGATCTTCAATAACTATATCAAGCGGACGAATGCGGTCGAGCCGCTGTTTGCGGTATTCTGCGACGGCGTCAGGACCCAGTGCAACGGCTTGTCGCAAGTCGGCACGGTCGCGCTGGCGAACAGCGGTTACAATGCGCTGGAAATCTTAAAGTACTACTACGGTGACAATATCGAGATTGTCAGTAACGCGCCGCTCGCCGATAATACGCAGAGCTACCCCGGGACTGCGTTCTCGCTTGGGTCGTTCGGCAACGACGTCCGCATCCTCAAAAATGAGCTGAACCGTATTGCGCGGAATTACCCCGCGATCCCGCAGATCGACAATAACACGAGTGTTTTTGATCGCGAGATGGAAGCGAGCGTCAGAAAGTTTCAGGAGATCTTCAACCTCAGCGTCGACGGTATCGTCGGCAAGGCGACGTGGTATAAGATCAAGCAGATTTTTACGGCGGTCAAGCGGCTCAGCGAGATCACCAGCGAGGGCTTGACCATCCCCGAGATCGACAGGATCTTCAAGGAGACCCTGCAGCTTGGCGACAGCGGGCCCGAGGTGGAAACGGTGCAGTATTATCTGGCGTTCCTCGGCTACTTTTATCCGCAGCTCCCGCCGATCGCGATCACGGGCTTTTTTAATGATGAAACGCGTGACGCGGTGCTGACCTTCGAGAGCGAGTACGGGCTTACAATCGACGGGATCGTGGACGCAAACACCTTTGCGGCGATCGAACGCGCATACAAAGAGGCGGTCTCTCAGCTGCCCGCAAATTATCAGAGCGCGATCGGCGAGCCGTACCCCGGACGCTTTCTGGTCGAGGGCGACAGGGGAGAGAATGTGCGGGTGATCCAAGGTTACCTCAACCGTATCGGTCGGGTCGATCCCGAGATCCCCGTGATCGATGCGGACGGGGTTTTCGGCGCACAGACAAAGGCGGCGGTGATCGCGATCCAAAGACAGCTCGGGATAGAGCAGAACGGCGCGATCGGCCCGGTGGAATGGGTGGAAATAATTCTCAGAGGGAATAATATTTGATTGAGAATTGTCGTTGGGTACGGCGCTCGACACGCGTGTCCGACGTACCGAATAGCAGGTATGCTGCTTCCCTATCCGGGGCTGTTGCAGACAACTATGTCCGGTAGTCTTGGTACGTCATAAATGCTGTACCCTACAAGTGAAGCTCAAACTGCAGCAAAAAACCGCCGGAATTTCCGACGGTTTTTGTTATAAGAGGGATTTCAGTTTTTCGTAGAATTCATAGGGAATCGTAAGATTGCCTTTGCCTTTTCCGAGGGAGATATCGGGCTTGTTCGCGCCGTGGAAATCACTGCCGCCGCTTTCGCATAAGCCGAAATGCGCAGCGACTTCTTTTGCGCGTTGGGAGGTCTCCTCGTCATACAGGCTGTAGATGGTTTCCATGCCCTGCAAGCCTGCGGCTTTTGCACGCGGGAGAAACTCGTTCGCCTGATCAAAGTTCATATGGATGTACGGATGCGCCCATACCGCGACCGAACCGATCGAACGGATAAAGGAGATCGTTTCGGTGGAGGACAGGCGTTCGGGCGGTTCATACAGACCGTAGGACTTCGACAAAATCGTATCAAAACCCTCGGAGATGCTCTTGATATAGCCCTTCTTGAGAAGCTCCGCCGCGATATTCGCGCGGTTGACGTGCCCTTTCGAATTCTCGAGGATATCGACATAGCGGATATCGTAGCCGTGCTCGCGCAGTTTGTGAACCAGCTTATAGTTGCTTTCTTCTTTGAGAATCGATGCTTTGTTGATATACTGCTTAATCTGTTCAAAGGAATCGGGGCGGATGAACAGTCCGAGGATGTGGAGCTCGGTGCCGTTGTCGGCGGTGGTAAACTCGACGCCCGGAACGATATCGAGGGGCTTGCCCTCGGCGGCAAATAAAAAATCCTCTAAGCCGGAAACGGTATTGTGATCGGTCAGCGCGAGGGCGGACAGGCCGCTCTCGATCGCGGCGTCGATCAGCTCGGCGGGCGTGAAGGTGCCGTCGGAAAAAACGGAATGGGTATGCAGGTCACAGGTTCTTTGCATGACGCTGCCTCCTTTGCTGCGGATTTTGTCGGACGTTATGCCCACGGATCGGCTGCCTTGGGAGTACGGATACCGACCATGATCATCTGCTCCTCGAGGTACCATTTGCCCTCAGAGGGCTTTAGACGGAGCTTGATCTGACGCGGGCTGTCAGCGCCGCCGGAGTTGAGGTGGAGGGTCGCCCGGTCGGACTGTGGGAAAGAGTAGGGGTTCGAGAAGATCGTGACCTTGAACGGGGTCGAGGGGGTGTAGTTGTTCTCGGGCTTCGCTCCCGCAAAATAGGAAAACGGTACGTGCTTGCCGTCACGGAAGCGGTCGTTGAGGAAGCTGATCTCGTAGCCGCTCAGGGGTGCGGGACCTTTGAGAAAATTCAGCATTTCCTTGCCGATCTCCGGTGCGGCGGCATAGGCGCACAGCGCACAGACAGTCAGCGCCGCGGTCTTGTAGGGGGTGTCGAGGCTTGCTTCAGGTAAAGCCTGCATTTCGGCAAGGCTCTCGGGCAGGGCATTAAAGGTAAAGGTGTAGCTGCCGCCGGAGGGCTGTGATGCGGGGGCGGGGCTCGTGAAATTGTTTTTCAGATTATCGAAAATGCTCATGTGACTGACCTCCGTTTCTTTGTTATATCCAATATACCATTTACAGCGGGATTTGTAAATAATTATTTGCAAGTTGCGGCGTTTTAGTGTATAGTAGTTTCAGAAACCATTTGGAGCGATTTATGTATATCAAATATGTTTTGCTCGGCGATACGAAATATGCTGATGTGTGTCAATATGCGGCTGTTCTGCCGACTGAGCGACAGGAGAAAATCGAAAGACTGCGGTTTGAGAAGGACAAGCTGTTGAGCCTTGCGGCGGGACTGCTGATCCGTCGGGAGATAGGGGATGTTCCCATGAGGATGAATGAGCATGGAAAGCCCTATGCGGTCGACAGCGGCACGTACTTTTCGGTGTCGCACAGCGGGGACTGCGTCGTGATCGCTGTGGATGATCGGGAGATCGGCGTGGACGTCGAGAAGCTGCCCGATAAAGATTATATGAAGATCGCGGAGCGGTTTTATCATCCCGGCGAGCTTCGATATGTGCAGAAAGCGGAGGAGTCGGCTAGGGCTTTTACGCGGATATGGACGCGGAAAGAGGCGTATTTAAAGCAGATCGGTATCGGGATCGCAACGGATCTCAGAGCGTTTGATACGACGTCGGGAGAGCTCGCCGCACGAATCGTCAGCTATGATCTCGACGGGTATGTGATCTCGGTATGCGCTGAATATCAATTGGAACAGAATCGCAATTATATTTCTGAATTAGAATTAAAATCGATTGTATAAAAGGAGAACGGCATGAAGAAACTTTTGGCTTTGATGATGATACTGATGCTCGCGTTCGTCTGCTGCGCGTGCGGCGGCGATACTGAGAAAAAAGCGGATACTCAGGAAGCGACCGAGAGTGTACCCGTGACCTATACGCTCGAAATAAACGCCGACAGCTATCAGGAGATCGACGCTGTGACGCTGAACAAGGTGAAGTCGATTTTGGAGGCGCGTCTTGCGGGCGCAGAGGGGGATTACAGCGTGACGGTGGATGAAAAGGATAAGTTATTCACCGTGACCTGCCTGAGCAGTATCGAGACCGATCTGCTGACGAGGAAGGGCGTCGTCGCATTCGTCCATCCTGATGGTATGCCCGTGATGGGGAACAGCGATATCGAATCCGCCGAGGTGAAGTATGACGAGCAGAAAAATGAGTATTATATCAAGCTCTTCTTTACCGAGGACGGTGCGGAAAAATTCAAAGAGCTGACGACGGATTCGGTCGGTAAGACGACGGAGGTCTATGTCGACGACGAGATGATCTGTGCCCCGACGGTCTATGCGCCGATCACGGACGGTCAAGTGGAGCTGCGCGGGGATTTTTCCGAGCAGAAAGCAGTGACGATCGCAAATCTGATGAACAATGACGCGTTATCGTTCCCGCTAGCGATCATTGAAAAGTAATAACAGCATTAAAAGAACGCCGCGGTGAGAGCCGCGGCGTTTGTGCTGTTATGCATAAAAATCTTCAAAGGTATCGAGACAAATCGCTCCGACAATTCCGCCGAAGCCTGAACCGCAGTCGATCGCAATATGGTGATTGCGGATAAATATCGTATCGTTTGAAACTCCGTCGATCAGTAAACGGATGCTTCGTGTCGGGGTATGACCGGTGACAAGGTATTTATCGGGATAGTAAACCTCTTCGTAGTCTGTTTTTGCCCAGAGCAGGTTGTCGCGGTCGTATGAGGATAACGGCTTTTCGGGCGAAAAATCGCCGGGCCCTGTATGGACGAGGACAAAGGCATTGTCGCCGACAGTAAGCTCTTTGTACAAAGTGAATGTTTTGAGATAGTCTATAACGGCAGCTTGTTCGTTCCCGCTGAGTCTGCGGAATTCCTGCAGGGTCGGCGTACCGCCGAGGCGCAGCCAAAGGTCAATATCATCCATGTCCTGCAACGTGCGCTCCGGTTTACGATAGAGAGCGTCTAGACATCGCAACGCCAAATCGTCGTGGTTGCCAAGCAAGGGAATGATATTCGTTTTCTCCATCATGTTGAGCAGGATATTCATGCCGCCGTATCCTCTGTCGATAACATCGCCAAGGATATAGAGCGTATCGCTGTCTCGCAGATCAATCATGCGAAGAATGGTTAGGTAGCTTTCATAGTTTCCGTGAATATCGGACATACAGTAAATCATTTGATTTCTCCTTTTTCAAGTTTGTTATTTGACAATTGCAGATCGTTCAGCATCTGACCGATCGGAATCGCACAAATGGAAGATTCGGTGAGCCATTCGAACCATAAGCCGTATCGCGCGAGCAGCTCGCGCAGACTGCAAAAAATCTTACCTTCAATCTCCGTATCGAAGGTGACTGTGGGGAATAGTGGTTCAGCACGATACCTTGCAGGGCTTTCGCTGAATTGTGTTGTTGTTACCTCGCGCGACCATGCGTCATCCTCTATGACGGTGTAGTCTTCTGCGTCTTCCAGCTCGACATCAGATATGCCGTACCATTCATCCGGGGACAGGTCGTCATCCTCCGCTTCGCCGAATACTTCGGGATAATGACGCCGAAAATGATCCTTTGCTTCCTCACCCAATTCATCCCACGGGATCTCTATGGGGAATCCGTTGAAAACGCAGTTCATCCGTTCACCGAAGGTCATCGACAGGATATGCTTTTTCGGATCAATACGCGGATGATACAGCGAAGGCTTACCACATAAGTCATCATACAGCCATGTTGATAGATGATCGACCGTGATTGGGTGATCGCAAATCCAAATGCTGTCGGGCGATAGGGAATCACGCCGGTTAGATCGACTGTCGGGGCAGTCGGCATACCGCAGACCGCAGCAGTATATCGCGTTGCCTTGATTTCCCCACAGAGCCCAGTTCTCCATCAATCGGATTAGATCGACGGTAAGGCGGTTGAGTGTTTTTTCGTCATAAGTCATATTATCTCTCCTTTCTGATTGCAAAAAAAAGACGCCGAAGCGTCTTTGTGTTAACTGTGTTCAATTATTCTGCTTTCTATCATATCGCAAGAAATGATTTCTCTGATCCTTTTGCATGAGGTTGGACGGGGCGTATTTGTTGTCGGATGTTTAATTTCCTGTTCAGCGGCTGCTGCAGCGTTTTGAACATCTTTGGAGCTGATTCCTGCGGCTTCTGCGATCCATAAGAGCAGTTCAGGACATTTCAGCTTGGCGTACACCTTGGAAAAAAGATCTTCTTCGGAAAGAGTACCGTCATCAAAGCTCATCGGGAGGTAGATTTTCAATAAATGATTCTTTTGATGAGGCTCGATCCCCATTCTTTTTGCAGTATCCAAATATCCGCCCTCTTTTTGGCGGTAACCCGACAATATGAATTTGTCGGAGATCGGATAATGCTCGTTTGCATGTTCAAAGAACACTTGTGCTTCTTTGGCTTTCATGTTTCTTCTCCTTTCAAACATGCAAGGTTTTGCATGGAATTTTGCATATTTTTCAGCAGTCCCTTCTTAAATATAAAACAAGAAATAGAGAAAATCTGCATATTGCGGATGAACATGCAGATTTTTGGCGTTATGGCAGTATTTCAACGAGCGCTGAGATGATGCGGCGGCTGCGGACGCGCTTGACCGTGAAGCGCAGGTTTTTGTAGCGGATCTTCTGGCCGCGGGTCGGCAGCTCGCCGAGCTGTTCGACGATGAATCCGCCGACAGAGTTGCTCTCGATCTCGTCATCAGCGGGCATCTCGAGCAGTTCAAAGAGGTCGTCAAGCTCCATGTCACCCGATACCAGATAGCGTCCGTCGCGCAGCTTGGTGAACGTATGCTCGACATCCTCGTCCTCGTCCCAGATATCGCCGACGATCTCTTCGAGCAAATCCTCCATCGTGACGATGCCCAGCATCCCGCCGTATTCGTCGGTGACGATGGCAATATGAAGCTTGCGGCTGCGGAAGTCGTTGAGGATATCGGACAGCTTCATGCTCTTGTAGATGAAGTTGGCGGGGGTGAGGAGCGGTCTCAGCGGTACTTTGCCGTCATCGTCGATCGCTCTCTCAAGATAGTCGCGGGTATGGAGGATGCCGATGATATTGTCGATTTCGTTCTCGTAGACGGGAATGCGCGAGTAGCGCTCCTTGATGATCAGATCGTGGACCTTCTCGGGATCGTCGTCGACGTCGATCGCGGTAACGTCGACGCGCGGGGTCAGGATCTCGCCGGCAGTTTTCTCGTCAAATTCCAGCGCGGACTGGACAAGCTCGCTTTCCTGTTCCTCGAGGATGCCTTCCTCTTCGATCGATTCGATGATATATTTCAGCTCGTCCTCGGTGACGGAGGGGGAGGTCTTTTTGATATGGGCGAGCTTCATAAAGCCGTTTTTAATTCCTGCAAAGAAAAATATCAGCGGGGTCAGGAGATAGGTCAGCACTTTGAGTATCAAGGCAGTGTGGAGGACGATGGTGTCGGTCGCTTCTCTGCCGATGCACTTCGGGATGACCTCGCCGAAGGTCAGTACCAGCAGGGTCGTAGCGCCCGTTGCGATCGCCGCGCCGTAGTTCTCGAAGATACTCAGGCACAGGATGGTCGCCAAGCTCGAACAGCCGAGGTTGACGACATTGTTGCCGATCAGGATCGCAGTCAGAACGTTATCGAAGCGGTCGGTGACCCATAATGCGTTTTTTGCGCGGCGGCTGCCGTTATCGGCGAGCGCTTTCAGCCGGATCGTGTTTGCACAGGAAAAGGCGGTTTCGACGCAGGAAAAGAAGCCGGATAGTAGGATCAATACGGCGATGATCACGCCGTATACAGCGTTAGTGCTCAATTTGAACTCCTTTATAAGCATAATATTAGTATTAGCATACTATAATAACTTGTAATTAAAATGTCACCAAAGAAATTTGTGCTTTTTTATTGAACAATCATTTGTTTCGTGTTATACTAAATAATGGTATTTTCTGAGCTTGTATATACATGATTTTGTGCTTTTGGGAAAAACTAATATCCAACTTAGTTTTTTCGAGGTGCAACATGAATAAATACAGCTTTAACCGACAGAGCGGTCTGCTCCGTAAACGGAATCCTGAGAAGAACTCTTTTGACAACGAGGGAGAGCTTCCCGAGAAGGAGACCGAAAATCCGAGTGAAACGCCTGCCGAAAATCCCGATGGGGAAAAGGATAACAAGGATACCGCTCCTAAGGACAACGTGACAGGGATGGGCAGCGTCATCACCCACCGCGGCGACGACATCATCTACTGTCTGACGGTCATCGGTCAGATCGAGGGGCATTATATCCTGCCTGCCAACAACAAGACGACAAAGTATGAGCACGTGATCCCCTCGCTGCTCGCGATCGACGAGGATGAGCATATCGACGGACTGCTGGTACTGCTCAATACGTCCGGCGGCGATGTGGAGGCGGGGCTTGCGATCGCCGAGATGATCTCCGGCATGAAGAAGCCTTCGGTGTCGCTGGTACTGGGCGGCGGGCATTCGATCGGCATCCCGCTGGCGGTAGCGGCTGACAGGAGCTTTATCGCGGGGACGGCATCGATGACGGTGCATCCCGTCAGGACGACGGGGCTCACGGTCGGCGCGCCGCAGACCTTCCGCTATTTCCAGAAAATGCAGGAGCGGATCAACGGCTTTGTCGCCGAGAATTCCGGCATCAGCAAGGAGAAGTACAGCGAGCTTGCGATGAATACCGGCGAGCTGGTCACGGATATCGGGACGATCCTCGAGGGCAGGGAAGCGGTCGAATGCGGACTGATCGACGAGGTCGGGACGCTGTCGGATGCGACCGACGCACTGTATAAGATGATCAGACAGAGGAAGCAATTAAACAAGCAATAATACGCGCTGCGGCGCGATACATAAGGAGTATTTATGACAGTTATTGACGCGATCATTCAGGGCATCGTTCAGGGATTGACGGAGTTTTTGCCCGTATCCAGCAGCGGCCACCTGAATATCACCCAGCATATCCTGGGCGTGACGGAGGATAATCTCTTTTTCAGCGTAATGCTGCATATCGGTACGCTGGTAGCGGTATGCGCGTTCTATTATAAGCTCATATGGCGATTGATCAAGGCGTTCGGGCTTTTGGTCGCCGATATCTTCCGCGGACGGTTCAAGTGGAAAGAGATGGACGAGGACAGACGAATGCTGATCATGCTGGTCATCGGTTTGATCCCGCTGTTCCTGCTGTTCCTGCCGATCCCCGGAACGGAATGGAAGATCAAGGATCTCGCGGACATCTTCTCCGGCGCGAAGTATTTTATCATCGTCGGCATCTCGCTGCTGCTGACCTCGCTGCTGCTCCTGATCGGCGATATGTTCTCGCGCGGATATCTCGCGGAGAAACGGCATCGCAAAACTCCCGACGGCAGAAAGTCAATGACCGTCGTCGACGCGGTCGTTGTCGGCTTGGTACAGTGCTGTGCGGCGGTCTTCCCGGGACTGTCGCGTTCCGGCTCGACTTTAGCGGCGGGTCAGATGCGCGGCGTCAATAAGCAGAAGGCGCTGGACTACACCTTTATCCTTGCGATCCCGTCGATCATCGCGGCGGCATTGCTTGAGCTGAAGGACGTCCTCGATGCGCCCGAGGGAATGCAGATCGACATCCTGCCGATCATCGTCGGCATGGCGGTCGCGGCATTCGTCGGCTATTTTTCCATCGTCCTGTTCAAGTGGCTGCTCAAAACCGATAAGATGATCGTATTCATCCTCTATACCGCTATCGTCGGCGCGGCGGTCATCGTCATCAGTATTATGGAAATGAATTCCGGCGTGAACCTGTTTACAGGCGCGGCGATCGTATAAATTCAAAAACAACAGAAACCAAAATACATAGGAGTGATTTATTTGGCGGCTAAAAAGAAATCTAACAGCACGACCAAACGAAGCTCAACAACCAAAAAGAAAACAACTGCATCGAGTAAGGGCAGATCGTCCGCAAGACAGCCCGAACCGATCCAAGTCGGGATGAATCCCCAGATCAAGGCGCTGCTGTTATGCGCTGTCGGCGTCATATTGCTCGCACTGGTATGTATCCCCGGCGGGTCTGTCTGGGAGGTCATCCACAAATTCCTGTTCGGAATGTTCGGCGTATGTGCGCTGTTAGTGCCGGTGATCTTTATCTACATGGGCATCATGACGGCGAAAGAAAAGCAGATGGAGCACAAGGGCGTCAAGATCGCGTTATCCTTGACGGTGCTTATCATGACTTGTTCGCTGTTCTACATACTGGGAGCTACGAATTACAACAAGGATCACGGCTATTTTGCCGCAGTCGGCGCGGCTTTTCAGGGCTCGTATGAGACCCGCAGTCTGTGCGGACTGACCGGCGCGATCCTCGGCTATCCGTTCAAGGCATGGTTTACGGATGTGCCTGCTGTGATCATCTGTCTGGTGGTACTGGCGGTATCGATCATGATTTTGACGCGCGTTACGCTGGTCGATATCGCGCGCGTTGCCAAGAAAGGCTATCAGCGTCATATGGAACGCCGACAGCAGCGCCGCAGACCCGACCCGATCGAAACAAACGACAACGGCTATGAACTGCCCGAGGTCGTCGACAGCTATCAGAGATCGTCCCGCCGCGGCGACCGCATCGATATCCCGCTGGACAAGCCTAAGAGAAAGGCAAAGCAGAAGGATCCCGATCAGCTCGAAGCGGAACAGCAGGACGAAAATATCCTCAACATCATCCAAAATGCGAATTCCGGTATGGTGCCGGATCAGGAGCTGGATGCCTCTGCTGTTGCAAAGCGGATATCAAAGAACAAGACCAGCAACAAGATCGCGGACGGTGCAAAGCAAGCCGATCCGCAGACCGTGCAGGTCGATCTCGGCGAGGAGACCCGCCGTATGGACGATGCGGTAAAGAAGGAAGAGACTAAGTCCGCGGACAAGCCGAAATATGTCTACCCGCCGACCAAGCTGCTCGATCCGCTGATCGATACCGAGGGCGCGAGCGCCTATAATGAAATGCAGAACAATGCGACCAAGCTGGTCGAAACGCTCAAGAGCTTCGGCGTCAATGCGAGCATCACCAATATCTGCCGCGGCCCGTCGGTAACCCGCTATGAGCTGCAGCCTGCCGCAGGCGTCAAGATCAGCAAGATTACGAACCTTTCCGATGATATTGCGCTGAATCTCGCCGCGAACGGCGTGCGTATCGAAGCGCCGATCCCCGGCAAGGCGGCGGTCGGTATCGAAGTGCCGAACAAGGTGACCTCGATGGTCACGCTCCGCGAGCTGATCGAAACCGATGAGTTCCAGAGAAGCAAGAGTAAGCTCAACTGCGTACTGGGCAGAGATATTTCCGGAGAAATCGTCTGTACCGATCTGGCGAAAATGCCCCACCTGCTGATCGCGGGTACGACCGGCTCGGGTAAATCGGTCTGCGTCAACGCGCTGTTGATGTCGATCCTGTTCAAGGCGTCGCCCGACGAGGTCAAGCTGCTGCTGATCGACCCGAAGATGGTCGAATTCAGCAAGTACAAGGGTATCCCGCATCTGCTCGTTCCCGTCGTATCCGACGCGAAGAAGGCGGCGGGCGCGCTGAACTGGGCGGTCTCGGAAATGCTCAGCCGTTATCGCATTTTTGCAGAATATGACTGCAAGGGCGTCGACAGCTACAACCAGCTGATCGATAAGAACCTGAAATATATCGAAGAACAAAAAGCAAAGCCTGAATATGATCCCGAGGCTGAGGATCAGCCTTGCCTGGAGGTCGAGGGGCTGAAGGTGCCGACTGAACACATGAGCCGGATCGTCATCGCGATCGACGAGCTCGCCGATCTGATGATGGCGGCTCCCGCAGAGGTCGAGGAAGCGATCTGCCGCTTGGCGCAGATGGCGCGTGCCGCAGGTATGCACCTGATCATCGCGACCCAGCGACCGTCCGTCAACGTCATCACCGGCGTTATCAAGGCGAACATCCCCTCGCGTATCGCGCTCAAGGTCAGTTCGCAGATCGACTCGCGTACCATCCTTGACGCGGGCGGCGCAGAGAAGCTGATCGGCAAGGGCGATATGCTGTATGCGCCTGTCGGCGCGCCGAAGCCCATCCGCGTTCAGTGCTGTTTCGCAAAGGACGAGGAGATCGAGCGCGTCACCGGCTTTATCAAAAAATCCCATCAGGCGGAGTATAACGCCGAGATCGAGGACAAGATCCGCAAGATCGCCGCAGAGGATCTGGGCGGCAAGGGCGGAAGCAAGGACAGCGGTCCTGCTCAGTCCAATGCGCCCGATACCGACAGCATGATGGAGGAAGCGATCAAGGTCGTTATCGAGGCGGGACAGGCTTCGACCTCGCTCTTGCAAAGACGCTTGAAGGTCGGCTATGCCCGCGCGGGCAGAATGATCGACGACATGGAGCAGATGGGAATCGTCGGCCCGCATCAGGGCTCGAAGCCCCGCGATGTTCTGATGACCTACAACGAGTGGCTCGAGCGAAATAACATCCTCGGCAGTACCGACGACGGCGAGCCTGACGTGAGCGACGAGGACGATCCGTGGTAACAACGGCTCCCTTTGGTAAAGGGAGCTGTCGCAGCCCATCAAGGGCTGTGACTGAGGAATTGTATCAATGGAGCGTAACACATGTGTTGCGCGACCAACCGACAGAATAATTAGGTTGCCGCTTGCGCGGCGATACTGCAATTCCTCCGCTTCACTTCGTTCAGCACCTCCCTTTACCAAAGGGAGGCGAAAACGTCTTGACGAAGTCGACAGGAAAAGTTATAATATGACAGGATAAACATTTGGAGGAAATGAAATTGGGAGTATATGAAGAATTAGTGGCGCGCGGACTGATCGCGCAGGTCACGGATGAAGAAGAAATCAGAGAACTCGTGAATACAGGTAAGGCGGTCTTTTACATCGGCTTTGACCCGACTGCCGACAGCCTGCACGTCGGTCACTTTATGGCGCTGTGCCTGATGAAGCGCCTGCAGCTTGCGGGCAATAAGCCGATCGCCCTGATCGGCGGCGGCACTGCGATGATCGGCGACCCGTCGGGTCGTACCGATATGCGTCAGATGATGACCAAAGAGACCATCGATCACAACTGTGCCTGCTTTAAAAAGCAGATGAGCAAGTTCATCGATTTTTCCGATGATAAGGCGCTGATGGTCAATAACGCCGACTGGCTCTTAGACCTCAACTACGTGGACGTCCTGCGTGAGGTCGGCGCGTGCTTCTCGGTCAACAATATGCTGCGCGCAGAATGCTACAAGCAGCGCATGGAGAAGGGACTTTCGTTCCTGGAATTCAACTACATGATCATGCAGAGCTACGATTTCTATGCGCTGTATCAGAAATACGGCTGTAATATGCAGTTCGGCGGCGACGACCAGTGGAGCAATATGCTCGGCGGTACGGAGCTGATCCGCAAGAAGCTCGGCAAGGACGCCTACGCGATGACCATCAACCTGCTACTAAACAGCGAGGGCAAGAAGATGGGCAAGACCCAGAAGGGCGCGGTATGGCTCGATGCGGAGAAGACCTCGCCGTTCGACTTCTACCAGTACTGGAGAAACGTCGATGATGCGGACGTTGTGAAATGTCTGAAAATGCTGACCTTCCTGTCGCTTGAGGAGATCGAAGAGCTGTCTAAGCTCGAAGGCTCTCAGATCAACAAGGCGAAGGAAGTGCTCGCCTTTGAGCTGACCAAGATGATCCACGGTGAACAAGAGGCGAATAAGGCGCAGGAGGGCGCAAGAGCGCTGTTCTCCACCGGCGCGAATACCGACAATATGCCGACCACCGCGCTGAGCGAGGATGATTTTGCCGACGGCGAGATCGCGATCCTTGATCTGATGATCAAGGCGGGTCTGATCCCCTCTAAGGGCGAGGGCAAGCGCCTGATCCAGCAGGGCGGCGTTTCGGTAGACGACGTCAAGATCACCGATATGTTCCATAAGGTCAAGACAAGCGACTTTGAAAAAGGTCATGTCATCATCAAAAAGGGCAAAAAGGTGTTCCATAAGGTAACACTGTAAGGAAATAGGTAACTCATCGGATAATTCCGATAAAGAATAAAAGGAGTGTAGAATTATGAAAAAGTTTTTCGGCGAATTCAAAGAATTTGTCATGCGCGGCAACGTGCTTGATCTTGCTGTCGGCGTTATCATCGGCGCGGCGTTCGGTGCGATCGTCACCTCGCTGACCGACGACATCCTCTCTCCGCTGATCGGCAGTATTTTCCAGGCAAACTTTGATTCTCTGTCTGTCAACATCAACGGTGCGACCCTGATGTACGGTAAGTTCATCACTGCTGTCGTCAACTTCCTGATCATGGCGTTCGTCATCTTCCTGATCGTCAAGGGCATCAACAAGCTGATGGCTGTCGGCAAGAAGCCCGAGCCCGAGGAAGAGCCCACCACGAAGACCTGCCCGTTCTGCTGTGAAGAAGTCAGCATCAAGGCGACTAAGTGCCCGCATTGTGCCAGCTCCCTGCCCGAGGAAGAAGAATAATCAATATTGCTTACATAAAAACTCCCGAACCTTTGCGGTTCGGGAGTTTTGTCATGTGTATAAAGTTTTGAAGATCAGGGCATGATCTTGCGATAGAGCGCCTTGAGATCTTCGATGTTGGTATCGCGCGGATTGCCGGGACGGCAGGCGTCCTCATACGCATCCTTCGCGAGGATGTCGAGATCTTCCTCGCGAACCTTTTCGTTCACGGTCGGGATGCCGACGTCGATGGAAAGCTGACGCACCGCGTCGATTGCGGCTTTGCGGTATTCATCCTGCGACATCTCGTCGACGCCGTCAACGCCCATCGCGCGGGTGATCTCGCGGAATTTTTCGCCGGTGCATTCCTGATTGTATTCCATGACGAGCGGCAGCATCATCGCGCAGGCGACGCCGTGGGGTGTGTCATAGTGCGCGCCGAGGGTGTGGGCGATCGAGTGAGCGATACCGAGACCTACGTTTGAGAAACCCATGCCGGCGATATACTGTGCCAGCGCCATGCCCTCTCTGTCCTCAGGCTTGTTCTCGACTGCGCCGCGCAGGTGATTCGAGATCAGGCGGATCGCCTCGAGGTGGAACATATCGGTCATCTCCCATGCGGCGAGGGTGGTGCAGCCCTCGATCGCGTGGGTCAGCGCGTCCATACCGGTCGCGGCGGTCAGACCCTTGGGCATACTGCTCATCATATCGGGATCGACAACGGCGACCTCGGGGATATCGTGTTCGTCAACGCAGACGAACTTGCGCTCTTTCTGCACGTCGGTGATGACGTAGTTGATGGTGACCTCTGCGGCAGTACCGGCTGTGGTCGGGACGGCGATGGTCGGCACGGCGTGGTTTTTGGTCGGAGCGACGCCCTCGAGCGAGCGAACGTCGGCAAACTCGGGATTGGTGATGATGACGCCGATCGCCTTGGCGGTATCCATCGCTGAACCGCCACCGATCGCGATGATGGAGTCAGCGTCCGCCGCCTTGAACGCGGCGACGCCTGACTGGACGTTTTCGATGGTGGGGTTCGCCTTAACGTCGGAGAAGAGTGAGTATGCGACGCCCGCTTCATCCAGCAGATCGGTGACCTTCTGCGCAACGCCGAATTTGACCAGATCGGGGTCGGTGCAGACGAACACCTTTGTAAAGCCCTTGGACTTTGCAATACCCGGGATCTCGGCGATCGCGCCTTTGCCGTGGAACGAAACGAGATTGAGAATGATTCTGTTAGCCATAAAATGTACCTCCGTAAAAATTATTACACTATTATTGTAACTTTTTTATAGGGGGAATGCAAGACAGCGGGGTGGAAAACTAAACAGGGAATTTCTGTGCATATCGCATATCTGTGCGGTTTTTCGGCTATGAAAGGAAATCTTTCAGCAATTTTCTGCCTTTGTTCAGGCGGCTTTTGACGGTACCCTCGGGGATTTTCAAGATCGACTTTATTTCTTTTATAGAATAATTTTCAACGTAGAACAGGATCACGGTCAGGCGGATCTTCGGCGGCAGGGCGTCGATCGCTTCGGCGATCTCGACGCTTTGGTACGGATTATCACGCGACGCGATATCGGGGAGTTGATCCCCGATATCGGTACAGCGCGTGTGTCTTTTGATTTCTTTTTTGCAGACGTTGATCAAGATTCGCGTCAGCCATGTCCCGAAGTACTGCTCCTGACGGAGTTGATGCCGGTTCTGATAGGCGATCAGGATCGCGTCGTGCACCGCATCCTGTGCATCGTGCTCATTTTTCAGCATCGACATCGACACGCGGTAGAGGGTATCGGTCTGGGCTGTGACGAGCAGCTCAAAGCTGTGGTTGTCTATCATGTTACAGCACCTTCAACAGGAAATAGGTGTATGGATTCTCGGTGGGGTAGGAGGGAGAGAGGACGCTGTCGGAGGAAGGACAGCAGGTGAGGTACAGCTCCTCGAGCTTGTCCGCATCGGCGATAAAGCCGATGGTGATGGTTTTACTCTCGTTTGCTGAGAGAGTGGGAGAATAGAAGGCTTTGCCCTCGCCGTGGTCGCTCATATAGTAGATTTCGCTTGTTGCGAATTCAGTCGCGGCAATATCGCGATCAGCATCGATCGATTCGGAACGCTTGAAGCTGCCGTCGGCGTTCTTTGTCATGGCGCTGAGCCTCCACGGGATGTAGAAGGGTCTGTCTTCGTCGGTGAGGTTCGTGTAGTCGAGATCGATCAGGACCAGTCTGCGGTCGACTTCTTCGGAGCTGAGCAGTTCATCCTTGGTCGTGATGCCGTCGCCGTACTGCCAGACCTCGCGGGTGTGAGGGAGGATGCTTCCGTTTTCATCGGCGATCTCGTCGTACGTGTACAGGTCGTTAAAGCCGTTTTCATCCAGCTCGCTGATGTTGTCGAGGACGCGGACGCCGCTGACTCTACAGGAAAGGCTGGGATGATCGGATAAGCTGCCATCCTCTCCAAAATCCGCATAGGTGATCTCGGTATCGAGCGGCTTTTCGATGTATTCCTGCGTGATCTCATAGTCGTTATCCGGCGCTGACGTATTGTCATCATCGAAATCATAGCTGCCGATCCCACTGTGATCCTTTGCGGTGCCTTCTTTGACGGTAATCCCCTCGATGAAGTCGGTGAGCTGTTTATCGGTGACGTCCTTGTAGTAAATCAACAGCATGACATTGACGTCTTCATAGTAAACATAGATCCTGTCCCATGCTCTATGATTCTCTAAAGGAATTATTTTATAGGCGGTATGACCGGCTATATTGGTTTCCTCATACTTTTCGGCATAGTCGGCGATATCCGCGATACCGTTCGCGTTGGGACGGAACGCATCGATGGAAAATCCGTCGGTGTAAGGGCGCTCTGTGCTGAGGTTATAGAACTTCATGCCGTCGGTGTTGGGGACGACGTCGAAGCCGCTCGGCGTTTTGACGTCGATCTTGACGTATTTGGGGTATTTTGCCTCGGGATCGGTATTCGCAATGATCTTCACGCCGTAGTTGCCCTCTTTTTCCGCATTCATCCCGCCGATGATCTTGGTAGCGCCGAACACGGCGGCGGGAATGAGGGAGAGGATCAGAATGACGGCGACTGTGATCTTTGCGCCCTTGGAGAGATGGTGCTTTGATGGGGCGGTATGCTGTGCTTCATCGATCGCAGATTTGACTGTATAGCGGAAACGCTCGGGTGTTTCTTTGAAAGCGTTTTTGAGTTTGTTATCCATCGTGATTTTCCTTTCATTTGCATTTTCGAATCGCGGTTCTGATCATTAGAGAAATCAGAGAGGGGAAAGGTTCATTTTAAAAAAAGTTATGACAAAAAAGTCAGCGCCCGGAGTGGACGCTGACTTTTGCTTAAGACAATATTTTTCTGAAAGAATCAGTGGTGATCAATAGAATCTTCTGCCTGCGGCAGCTTTTCTCTGCTTCTTCTTCTCGACGGTAAAGACGATCGCGAAGGTGATCAGCATCACAACGATCATGACGCCCAGCCAGAGGATGAATTCGTAGTTGGTTGTCTTTGCGTTCTTCTGCATATCAACAGAGTTGGTAACGCCTGCGAGGGACTTTGCAGAAACCTGAGCGGTTTTCTTTTCGACCTCGGTGTTGGGAGCGGTAGAGGGGGTGGTGACGGCGGGAGCATTGACGCTGCCGGCAGACTTTTCGTCAGCCTTCTCGTCATCCGCATTGTCTTCCTCTGCCTTTTCCTGAACAGGCATCTCGACCGCTTCGTCGGAGAAGAGAGTGTTGTAAGTGGTTTCGTCAACAACGCCGGTTTCGGTCAGCTCGTTCATATTCTGGAAGCTCTTGACAGCGGTTTCGGTCTGAGCGCCGAACTCACCGTCGGGCTGTGTCTCGAGGTAACCGAGGGTGTTAAGACGCTCCTGGATGGTGACGATCTCGTCGGAATAATCGCCGAGGGAATAGTTGATCTCGTCGATCTCTTCCTCAGTCGCTTCTTCGACTTCAGGCTCGGTAGGAGTTTCTTCCTCAACGCCGGTCTCGGCAAGCTCTTCGTCATTTTTCTTGGGAGCAGTTTCTTCCTCGACATAGGCGGGAGCGTCGTCCGCGTAGAGAGCGTCTGCGTCTGCGCCGGCGATACCGTCAACGAACAGACCTGCCTGCTTCTGGAACAGCTTGAACGCCGTCTCGGTCATCTCGCCGAAGTCGCCGTCGATGGTGCCGTTGTAGTAGCCGAGCTCCTGCAGTCTTTTCTGGAGCGCTTCAACCTTTGCGCCCTGAGAACCGCTCTTGAGAGGACCGTTGTCCTCGGCAGCCTTTGTCTCGGTGGACTTGCTGCTGTTATCGGTGGTAGTTGCAGCGGCGCTTGATGAAGAGGGCTTAGAGGAGCAAGCACCGGTAGAATCAAAGTAGTAGGTGACGCCGTCGATGGTGCGGCTGGTGTTGACGATGTACTCGCCGTTTTCATAGTAATAGGAATTGCCGTTGAATTCTTCCCAACCGTTATCGGGGTAGCTGACAGCGGTCAGCTTGAACCAGCAGTCCCAGTTGTTATAGCCGCCGATCGCTTCGTAGCATACGCCGTAATCGGAACCGCGTGCGTCGACTTCCATGCCGTCTGCGATATAAACGCCGACGTGACCGGGACGGGAAAGACCTAAGCCGTGTACTCTCGGGATACCGCTGCTGACATAGCCCCAGTCTCTGCCGTTCGCCTTAGCGTCGTCAAGCATGCTGGTTCTGTTGCCGCCGCAGTATGAATAGATTAGACCGGAACAGTCAACAGCGCCGGGTTCGGAACCGCCCCATACATAGGACCAGCCGTCGTAGTACGCGTTGAGCGCCCACTCTGCAAGACCTGCGCCGGTGCAGGCTGCGCCGGACGATACGGTGGAGATCACGAACACGCTTGCAACAAGCGCGGCAATCATGATAATGGAAATAACCTTCTTAAATGTTTTCATAAAAACCTCCGTTTTTCTCTGCGGCAGAGCCGCTAACGAGTTGCAGCCATAGATCACGCCGGAATCGGGTCGATTTCGCGCACAATATTAATAGAAAAGCGATGGCTGCGGTGTGTTTTGAGATCACATTGGTAACAAAACTGTCATTATTATATCAAAGAATTATTCCAACATCAACCTTTTTGGGCAAAATATAGTCAAATTGCCAATAGAATTTAAAATTTATTCATATTTGAATACAATTTGTCCAAAAATTGTTCACATTTGGGGTGGTTACAGGCTGTAACTTTTTAATTTCTTTGTAGAAAAATGACAAATTGGACAAATTTTGACAATTCTCGAGGGGAAAAATAAAGGGCGTTTTTGATGCGAATAAAGAAAAATCCACCGCGAAACACGGTGGATTTCCAACTCTTGGTAATTGTTTTGTAATATTTCTTTGAGAGAATTATATTGCGGGTTTATTGATCTTGTTTTGAACGTTCTGCGATCAGCCGATGAACATCTGGGTGCAGTAGCTGCCGTCGGCTACATAGCCTACGCCGATCTTGGTGAAGTTCTTATTCAGGATGTTGGCGCGGTGACCGGGAGAATTCATCCAGCCGTCGACAACGCTCTGTGCGGTACGATAGCCCATAGCGATGTTCTCGCCTGCGCTGCGATAGCTGACGCCGAATCGCTTCATCATATCAAAGGGCGTGCCGTAGGTCGGAGAGGTATGGTCGAAATAACCCTTGTCGTGCATATCCTGCGACTTCATGCGCGCGATATCGCTCAGATGGATATCGACGGTCAACGGCGCAAGTCCGTACTGTGCGCGATAACGGTTGGTCAGGGTGACGACCTCCTGCTCATAAGCGGAGAGTGCAGAGGTATCTGCGGGCTGAGCGGGCGTTGTCGGCTGTACGGCGGGCTGTGTCGGCTGAACAGGCGGTTCGGTCGGCACTGCAGCAGGCTCGGTTGCAGGTTCGGTTGGCTCAGCTGCGGGTGTTTCTGCGGGCTGCTGTGTGTTTGTGCAGTTATTGCCGCTGCAATAAATCAGACGATAATTCTGTCCGCAGCTGCCGTCCTTGCACAATTGCTTGAGCAGGTCAGCCTGAGTACAGTTGCCATCCTTGCACAATTGCTTGAGCAGGTCAGCCTGAGTGCAGTTTCCGTCTTTGCATAATTCTTTGAGCAGATCGGTCTGATTGCAGCTGCCGTCTTTGCATAATTGTTGTAGCCATTTTGTCGACGGACAGTCGTTCGGTGTGATAACCTGATAACGTACGCTTGCGGCGCCTGCGGGGATGCTGACGGACAGCATTGTCAGAATGACTAGCGCGGCGGCGATGACTTTTCGAAAGTGTTTCATATGTCCTCCTATGGATCGGATTTGCTGTCGATTTTTGACGACAGCGTCGATGTTTTCGGGTGAAGAATTCTTCGCCTTTATCATAGCAGGACGGTAGGCTGATCTGCAATCCTCAATGGTTGGAAGCTGAGGGGGCATTTTCCAACTTCGAGGGCAAAAAACCGCTTGAACAGTGAGTTTCTACCATGAGTAGAGAGATGATTTTTTTGCGGTAGACAGGCAGGAGAGTGGGGATAGAGGAAAATTTCGGCTTTGTAGATTGTAATTTTTGACTTTCGTTATTATGATATAGATGTTGATTCGATGATAACGCTTTGCTCAGATGATTTTCTGCAAGGCGTGTACAGATATATTTCGGTAATTGAGCAAAAATGATTTGGAGGTATTTTTGTGAGCTTTACCATTCTGACCGATACTTCGGCAAATCTTCCTTCGGCATATCTCAAAGAAAACGGGATCGGCGTTGTGCCGTTCACGTACTACATCAAGGATAAGCCGTATTCCTGCCTCGATACCGAGGGCTTTGATGCGAAAAAGTTCTATCGCGCGATGCGTATGGGCGCGGATATCAAGACCTCGCAGATCAATCTGTTCTCCTACATCCACTTCTTTGAACCGTATCTGGAAAAGGGCGAGGATATCCTGATGATCTGTATGTCGTCGGGCATCAGCGGCGCGTATCACTGTGCCGAGATGGCGAAGATCGAGCTGAAAGCGAAATACCCTGACAGAAAGATCAAGCTGGTCGATACATTGGCGGCGTCGCTCGGCGAAGGGATCTTTGTCATCCGCGCGGTGGAGATGCGCAAAGAGGGCAAAGATCTGAGCGAGATTTTCAAGACCATTCAGAAAGAGAAAAAGCGGATGTATCAGGTGTTCACCGTGGATGATCTGATGTATCTGAAAAAGACCGGACGGCTTAAAGGTTCGACGGCGATCGTCGGCAATATGCTCCATGTCAAGCCGCTTCTCAAAGGCAATGAGAACGGTCAGATCGTCAATTTTGCGAAAACAATCGGCAGAAAGCGTGCGATCGAGGGCTTGGCACAAAAGTACAATCAGCTGGTCAAGGAGCCCGAGAATCAGGTGGTCGGTATCGCCCACGCGGACTGTGAGGACGACGCAAAGGCGCTGATCGAGCTGTTGAATAAGAAGAAACCGCCGAAAGAGATCCTCAACGTGATGTATGAGCCGGTGACAGGCTCGCACGTCGGACCGGGAACGCTTGCGCTGTTCTTCCTCGGCGACGACGACGTCAGATCGAGATAACTGATCATAAAATGAGCGGCTTCCGGGTGAAGTCGCTTTCTTTCATGCTCACTACAGTACGGTTATTCCTACTATCCGATCAACAAAGAACAAAATAATCACTTGACTTTTATCGGTATGTATGATAAAATCGTTAGTGCTTTGGAGAGATGTCCGAGTGGTTTAAGGAGCTAGTCTTGAAAACTAGTGATCCCGCAAGGGACCAAGGGTTCGAATCCCTTTCTCTCCGCCAACTGAATGATAGTATATTTACTTCACATATACGGAGGATTACTCAAGTGGTGAAGAGGCTCCCCTGCTAAGGGAGTAGGTCGCTAACGCGGCGCGAGAGTTCGAATCTCTTGTCCTCCGCCAAACCCTGAAGGTCTCGAAAATGGCTTTTTAAGCCGTTTTCGGGACTTTTTCTTTGCGGAAAAAGATCCGAACTCTCGTCGTGCTCATAGTCTTGCTCATAATTCCGATTTAGCTTGCTTCAAGCAGATTTGCGATACAATTACAGGCGTCTTCATTTGCCTTCTGCACTGAATGAATGTAGGTGTTCATCGTCGTGCTTGTTTGGCTATGTCCTAACATATCAGAGACTTTTTTCACGTCAATACCGTTCGCCAGAGCTTGAGTTGCCGTGAAGTGTCTGAAACTATGTAATCCTTTGAAGGGGATATTTTCAGTTTCACAAAATCTCTGCAGCCATTTATAGGGAATGTTAGGATGCAGCGGTTCACCGCACCAATTCACAAACAGCCTGTCTGAATCGATCCATTGATCGCCACACTGCTTGGCAAGCTCTTTCTGCTCAGCGTGTAGCTCCTGAATCATTTTCACCAGTGAAGGCGCAATCTGCAGATCGCGGATGCTCGACTTCGTTTTCGGGGTATCGGTATATGTTCCAAATCCCTGATGATAATTAGATGTACGCCTGATTGATAGAACCGATCTGTCAAAATCAATATCTTTGTACTCTAATCCTAACGCTTCGCCTTTTCGCATACCGCTATAAGCTAATAGATTGAAAAGCAATTTATATTCAGTTGGTGCCTTCTCATTGATAGCTGCTAAAAGTTGTTTAGTCTCTTCCAGAGAGTAAACCTTCATATCCTTCTTAGCAGTTTTCGTGAAGGTAATGTCTTTGCACGGATTATGCTGTATAAATCCACACAATTTAGCGTACTTCATCACATCACTAATGAAAATCAGGTAGGATTTTTGGCTTTTAATACCCAATCCCTTACCTGTCTGCTGATTTACACCGTCCTTGCTCAGAGAAGTGATAAACTCCTGAACAGTCAGAAAATCTAACTTACAGACTAAAACATCACCGATAGCGTTATAGGTGCGCTCTCTGCATCCCTTCAGCTTTATAATGGTGCTTGCCTTGTATTCTTTGCTGGATTCCTGCAAATCAAGCCATTTATCAGCTAATTCCTTGAAAGTGATATGATCACCGATATTCTGTTTTTCCTCTCGCTCTTCGGCTTCAATCCGAAGCTGCTCAGCATAATCCTGTTTTGCCCTTTCTTCAAAAAGAACTTGCTGTCTTATCAGCTCCTTGTTTAATTGTTTAGGTGTCATACCTTTGTCGGGCTTCCAAGTCATAGACTTGATAATCTGCTGACCGTCCTTAAAGTCAACATTGACCCTGAATTGATATGATACTTCACCCGTTTTCTTCGACACTCTTCTAAGTGGCTTCATGTGCTTAACCTCTCTTTCGTAGATTAAGCACCAACAGTGCTTGTATTATAGCATGCCAGCCACTCGATTAGCAAGTCCAGATTGATCAAAACTTTGTTGGCGATCTTCACGGTCGGAATTTGACCGCTGCCGACAAGTTTTCTCAGTCCTCGCATACTCAGTGAGGTTTCGGGATCTAAAGCCTTGATTTCTTCGTAGGCTTTCGGGATCGTCCGCATCCTAGGAAGTGTATATTCAGTTGTGTTATTTACGTTCATATTATCACCAGATACCTTTCATAGTAAGAATTTATTTAGTTTGGTATCTGTACTATAGTTAGACGTATCAAAATGGGAGGGGTAATCTGAAAAAATTTTTTCATTTATTTTTTGCCTGATTTTCTTAAAATCCAAACTATAACCGTCACTTATAAATCGCTTCGTCTATATTATCGTCGATGGAAAAAAACTCATTGATAATATAGCGGAGGGTATATGTGCTTAATCGCACATTATTAAGTGGCATTATGGAAAAATTACATAACACAAAGGAGACAACTGCCGCTGCAGTTGGCGGTAAGTCTAACCGTGTAAAGAAAGCCAAATACGCAAAAATACTAAAGGATCGAGGATATAGGCAATATGAACCCTTAGAATTTTATCGAGAATTATTTCCAAAGGGAGAACTTGCTGAATATGATCCTGATCCTAAACTTAGAGATAACAAAAACTATGAGTATATCTCCGTAATACAGGAACGGACTAATAAGACAATTTGCTATAAGGATAAGCGCACTAACGAATTCAGAACTGCAAAGCAATCTAAACGCCATGTTGTTTGTGATGATCTTTGCGCAATACAAAGAGCTATTGATACAGGAAATTTTGTTTGTATGCCGCCTGTTTCTTATATCGGTAAACGGAGAATTGATAAAAACGCACGGTTTCTTCACGCTCTTGTAGTTGAGATTGATAATCTTAAGACGGGCAGGACGAAAGATCAGCGTGATATTGGCTTCAAGAACCTTCTGCACCAATTTACGAATGGCACCCATATCTGTTTACCGCCAACTGCCATTGTATGCAGTGGAACAGGGGTGCATTTATACTGGTTTCTTGCTGAGCCCGTTAAAATAGTAAATCACCAGTTTGTTGACGAGGATGGAACTGAGGGCGAGTATTTCGGCCCGATTGAGCTAAATACGCTTAAGAAAGAGCTTACCGATAGGCTATGGAATCCTTATATAACAGCAAGCTATGACAGCCCACAGTATCAGACAATAACCCAATGTTATCGCCTTGTCGGGTCAAGAGGAAAGAAAGGTCAGATCGTTGAGGCTTTCGAAATATCAGGAAAACGATACACCATTGAGGAACTATATCTTCAGAAAGGTACGGCATGTGAGGGCGTAATTCCCGATTTCTCTAAATATCTTCTCGTCAAAAGCCAGTGTGATACTTCAAAACACCCAAAGCAGTATACTAAGCGACAGCTTGAGTGTATAGAAAAATATCCAGTGTGGGCGGCTGAAAACATTACGCATACTGTTCCTAAACGAAAAAAAGGCTCTTGGACTTTCAATCGAGCTGTATATGATCGCTTCAAAGAAAAAATACGTTCAGGAGCTGTAGTCGGTCATCGGTATTACTGCTTATGTTGTCTTGCGACTACTGCAAGATGTTGTGGAATCACGATTGATGAAGTCAAATCTGACTTCAAGGAGCTTCAAATGTTTCTTGATTTTGATGTAGATAATCCATTTTCATATAATGATATGCTTTCCGCTCTGGACTGCTATTTTGACGATCAGCACCAGTACCATACGCTTGATTACATTGAAAGAGTGACAGGATTGACATTTGAGCGCACAAAGCGGAATGGTCGTACTCGAGAAATGCATCTTGCGCTGTTGAATGAAAGCAAAAAAATCCGTAAAAAACTGGGGGATCCCTTCAATGAAGGAGGCCGTCCCACAGCTGAAGCAGCCGTCAAAAAATGGCGACAAGAACACCCAGAGGGGACGAAAGCTCAAGCCTATAATGATCTCGATCTACGACTTTCAAAGCCGACCATTCGAAAATGGTGGGGAGAATAATAATAAATAACCTTTTCACCGCTGTTTCTTCTATTCTAAAGGAAAAGGAGGTTCAAGATGAACAAATACACGCAAACAACCTTTTCCAACAACGGGTGCAACGAAATCGCAATCACTAAGGGCAGGGAGCTTGCCGCGCATACCAGCTTCTGCTATGTCAAGCAGAACAGCGAGGTCATTATTACCGACCTGTTTGTCAATGAGGCCTACCGTGATACAGCCTTTATGGATGTGCTGATGGCAGAGATCGAGCACTTTGCCGCACAGCAGCAAGCGCGAACCATAAAGGTGTTCTGCGGCAACGAACCAATGTGCGCCGACGGTCAGATACCACTTGAAGATGAGGTCGAGTGGTACCAAAGACACGGCTTTGCGGTTCAAGGCTATGTCTATGATATCGTCCCGATTCTCGTTAAAACGCTATGATCCTCAGCCCTGATTATCAGGGCGTTTTTTTGTTGTTTTACAGCTATTTCATCTACATTGTATATACCACAGCATAAAGAGAGGTATCAATATGATCAACGAAGACTTTGACGAGCTTTTTCAGCGCATCATCTCAAATGTAGCTGAGAAAGACTTGCCGCCCGATGACGAGGATAATTACTTCGGCAGACGAAAGCTGCGGAGCAGGAATCCCCGATTTACCGAAACACAGGCGCCAAACACGCCGATTATAGGAGACAAACGAAATGGCAGAAAGAACTAAACAATCAGTCAGGGACGAATTTGCAGAGAGATTTATATCTCTGTTGGAATCAGATAAACCGCTGGAGTGGATGCGCGGCTGGTCCAAACAATTCGCCCCACCATATAACGGAGGCTCAGGCCGTGCCTATCGAGGAATCAACCGATTATTACTCGGATTTACGGCTATTGAAAAAGGCTGGACCGACCCACGATTTTATACTTTCAAACAGGCAACCGATATGGGCTTGAAGGTCAAGGCTGGCGAACACGCCTCAAGGGTTGAGTATTGGATGGCATGGGATTCTAAGGAGAAACGCAGCCTCACGCTGCAGGAGATGGATAGAATACTACGAACCGATCCAGACCGCAAGGAAGACGAATTTTCGATATTTGCAAAGACAGCCTATGTCTTCAACGCAGCGCAAATCGACGGGCTGCAGCCACTACCCGAGCGCGAGCATATCCTTGAAGACAACCAGCTTGCCGAAGAAGTCTTGAAGGTCCTTCAGGACAACATGGGCGTCCCCGTTAAATATGAAGGGGACCGCGCATATTACAGTCCCAAAGAGGACAGCATTACACTACCGCCAAAAGGAAGATTTTACACGGCTGAAGATTATTACGGAACCGCCTTACACGAATTTTCACACGCCACCGGTCATCCAACGCGACTTAACAGACCGTTGGACGCCTATGGAACCGATTCGGAGTCATACAGCATTGAAGAGCTGCGAGCAGAGATCGCATCCACCTATATCTGCGCCGAGCTTGGAATAGAGATGTCTGAATCCGTGATTGAAAACCACCTCGCTTATGTTCAAAGCTGGCTGAGCGAGATCAAGCAAGACCACAACGTGCTTTTCTCAGCTATCAAGGACGCCGACAAAATCGCTGACTACATTATTGACAAAGGCCGTGTCGATATCCTCAGGGAGAAGCTCGAGACCTATGCGAAAGAGCCGAAGGATCTTGAAGGACTGACCTACGAGATATGGCAGCTATCCGATGCGCCGTGCAATCGCCCCGTAGCTTTCTCCGACTACGATGAGGCCTCAAAATACTCGCTCACCCAAAGCCGATACGAGAAGAAGTGGGAAGCCACCGCTGGTAAAGACGAGGCAACTCTTGAGGATATATACTACCGATTTAATGTGTCGCGTCCCGCTGGTTTCACTGGTCATAGTTTATCCGTCTCTGATGTCATTGTCATCAACGCCGGTCAAACGAAGCGAGCGTTTTACTGTGATAGGATCGGCTTCAAGGAGATGCACGGCTTTATCCGTGAGCAGAGGCAAGAGCGAAGCAGAAGGAGATCAGCGTGAACGGCAGAAAGTTAGTGTTAGAGTATCTGATATGCACCGTCATTATATTTGGTCTCGGAACAGTAGCCATATATATCATTGATTTGCCTATACCTATATATGTTGCGCTTATCCTGTCTGCAGCAGTGTCCGCTATTGTGATCGCGGACAGGATAGCCAGACCAGAAATCAAGGAATATCGACGAAATGACGCTCTTCGTCCGAAAATCCCGAAACAACTGTTATTCGATACTCCGAAATCGAGCAGCGTAATTTTCGGGCGCGACATCTTTTCGGATAAGTACGTTATGAAGGACCCCACTGAAATACAGCATACGCTAATTGTCGGCCAAACTGGATCGGGAAAAACCGCTTCCATTTTATTGCCCAGCATCTATTCCTGCACCAATGGATCAAAGCAAATCCTCGATATCAAGAGCCGCGAACTGACCTTGAAAAGCGCCGACCTCGACTCCGATAAAACCTATGTCGTAGATCTGAATCGACACGATTCCTACTGCTACGGCTGGAACGTGTTTTACAAGCTGCATGATGATAGCGCCGAGTATGATCTTCTGAATGTCCTTCAAGAAATTGCATCCATCATTATTCCCGATCCAAAATCAGGAGATCAATTCTGGACACAGGCTGCGAGGAATCTGTTCATCGGTCTCGGCATCTTTGAATACTTGCACGCAGAGAAGCATACCTTTGTCGATGTCATAGATACGATGCTAACAATACCGCTCAGAGAACATTTGGAAACTGCGCTTAATACCGTTAAAAAAGACAGCCTAACAGCCAGCTTCCTAAACGCCTACCGCGATACGGAAGACGAGACGCTTATGAGCATCCAAATCACTATGACCCAGCCTTTATACATCTTTCTGCAGCAGGATGTTCAGTATGCCTTCAAGGATAACCCACGGAAGGCTGATCCGACGCTGCTCAACACGGATGGCGTTTCAATGTATCTATGCGTAGATGAAAACCGCCTCGATACTGGATATGACAAGCTGATCCAGATTATTCTCAAGCAGACCTTATCCGAGATACAATCGCGTGAGACCACCTATGACGGTCCCATCACGAATCTGTATTGGGACGAATTCGGACGATGCTGCGATTCGTGTCCTGATGTGCTGAGAACAACCGCGTCATTCTTGAAGACAGCACGATCAAAAAAGGCGAATTTGACGATGGCGGTCCAATCGCTTGATTCATTCGATAAAAAACTGCTCTATGATATCCTTGCCAACGTAACCTATTTACTGATCTTAAACTGTTCCAACGCCAACAGCTTGACCGCTGAAATCACAGTTAAACTCGCAGGGAAGTATTATGAAAAACGCAAATCGTTCAACTCGGGAAAAAACCGCAACAGCAGTACAAGCTATGAGGAGAAGGACATCCTCAGGGCTGGAGATCTGAATACTCTTGGGAGCGAAGCAATTTTGCTTGTAAGTAATCTCGGCTACTACAGGACGGACAAGAGCCGAACCGCCTATTACAAATACGAGCCGTTCAAATCAAAATATGAGTCGATATTTGCGCGAAATAGCGAGATGATTTCTGCATAAAAAATTTTTTGAATGACCCCACCATATTTTTCTCATTTGACTATAGTATGGGTGTAGATGAAAAACTACATAAATTTACAGCGCAAAAGCGCAGAAAGGATTTTAACAATGAGAAAAATTATCAACGGAAAAATGTATGACACAGAAACAGCAAAAGAAATTGGACAAGCATCCAACAATCTTTCTTCTTCAGATTTTCGTTACTATGAGGAAAAGCTATTCAGGAAAAAAACAGGTGAATTCTTTTTATATGGTCATGGTGGTCCTTTAACTGAATACAGAAAAGCATGCGGAGACATGTGGAGTGGTGGATCAAAAATAATCCCGATTAGTTTAGATGAAGCTAAAATATGGGTAGAAAATAATTTATGGGCTGAATTGTACATTGAACTATTCGGCGAAGTCGATGAATAATCAGATGAGAGAAGGGAGAATAAACATGGACCTTGCTAAAATTGATTTTGACAACTTCAATGGTATCGACATCCTGATGGAACTGTCATATATCATTGACAAAGAGCGGCGCTTCGAGGAAGAATATCTCGTCAGAGCGAAAGACGGCAAATTCTACAAGTATTATATTGAGCGCTCTCGCATTTCAGCGGATGACGAAAGCCGAGAAAGTGATTGGCATTACTACATAGCCTTATGCTCCTGCTCTGATTCCGATGCAAAAGAGTATCTTAGAGAAGACCCCGCTTTATATGCGTACATTTTCAGCAGCGAAGAGTGAGCATATAACCAAGATGACATCATCCCCTGAGTGATCAGGGGATTTTTACATCTTCTATCTTAATCTCGGAAGCGGATCAGGAGGCAAGCTTCGCCTCGATGAGGCCGCTTGCGAGTGATATCATCCCTTCGAACCCTTCCCAAACACTAAATACACGGAGGTATTTATGAAGAAACATAACTTAAAACGTGATATCAGTTTGACATTCAGAGTCAGCCAAGAAGAGCGGAGTCTCATTTATAAGCGCATGGAAGAGACAGGAATGAAAAGTCGCAACGCCTTCCTTGTCAAGCTTATTCGCGGCAGCACACTATATCCCGTTAAGGAGATTACCGAGACCAATCTGATGTTTGCAGAGGCTATAAGGATCATACGGGGAACAGCGACAAACATCAATCAGCTTGCCAAAGTCGCTAACGCTACTGGTCATCACGCCGACGCCGAAGAGCTGGCAAAGGCACTTCAAGAGATCACCAAGCAGCACAGAGTGATGTTGGGACTCTGGTCTCAGCTCAGGAGTTTACTAAGTGGCCGTTCTTAAGATCGTCAACAATCACAGCAAATCAAAAGCCGCTCTCCGCAAAATCCTTAACTACGTTCTCAAGGAAGAGAAGACGAGCGAATCCATCTCCTATGTTCACGGGGATTTCATCGGGGAAACCATATCTCCGCAGACGGTCTTTGATCAGTTTATGCGAGTAAAAGCCCTCTTCGGAAAGGAGAACGGCAGGATGTATCAACATGGCGTCATCAGCTGGCACAAGGATGAAGCCATTACACCCGAAATGGCACTTTCTTTCGGGAAGGCGTTTGTCAGCAAACAATATCCCGACAATCAAGCTCTTGTATGCGTCCATATCGATCGGGATTATACGCACATTCACTTCGTCGTCAATTCCGTTAGCTTTATGGACGGCAAGATGCTTCACTGGAAAAAATCGGATCTTCAGAAGGCAAAGGACCTTTCTGATCAGTTATGTGCAAAATACGGTTTATCCATTACGCAGAAGGGAAAGCACTATGATGACACCTCGATTAAGGAAGGTGATATCACTGCGTGGGATAAGAACACCTATGCTATGATCGCCAAGAAGCCTAAAGAGGCATTTTTAGCTGATTGTATGTCGTCACTACAGGAGAGTTTAAAAACAGCCCGAACGCAGCAAGCACTGTGTGATGAGATGAAAAAGCGCGGATGGGATGTGATATGGGAACCGAATCGCAAGCACATTACCTTTGTTAATTCAGACGGGAAGAAGGTCCGCGACGCCAAACTGAGCAAGCTGTTCAATACCGATATCAGCAAAGAAAGCCTGACACGCCATTTTTCAGCTGCAGAGAGGCAGCATAAACGGCATAAAAGACGCCGCTAAAAAATAATTTGATGAAAACAAATCCTTTAATGATGCCTCTTGGTTGTGTGCAGAATAGCTAAATATGATCAACTATTTTTGGGTTGCATGACAGTCGAGAATGTGATAAAATAAACTTGCGACATAAAGCTTAATATTTCTTAAATAAGCATGATTTCTTTGCGTGTATTTTTATCTCGGTAAAAATACAGGCTCACTTTCACGTATAAGGAATTATGCTATTGAAAGCTTTGTGTCGCAGCAAACGGGCTATGTGTTTTTCATGCGTAGCCCACGGGCTGCGCATTTTTTATGCGCAAAACTATCTCAGGAGGAACAGACATGGAGAAAAGCAAAAAAATCATCAGCCTACTGTTGGCGCTTATCATGGCGTTCAGCGTATTTTCCATCGTGCCGTTCAGTGTGGGCGCGGCTGAGGCAGACAGCGCGGCAACAGGCGAGACGGACGGAGATTATCAGTATAATATACTCGAAGACGGCACTGCAGAGATCACGAGATATATCGGCTCGGGCGGAAACGTCACTATCCCGTCTGCCCTCGGAGGCTATGCAGTCACGCGTATCGGCAGTTTTACGTTTGAGGGCTGCACAAGCCTCACGAGCGTAACTATCCCCGACTCCGTCACGAGTATCGGTAGAGATGCGTTTAACCACTGCACCGGGCTGACAAGCGTCACGATCGGCAACTCTGTCACGAGTATCGGCGATTATGCGTTTTCTTGCTGCGAGAAACTGACGAGCGTCAATATCCCCGACTCCGTCACAAGTATAGGCGAAAGGGCGTTTTACAACTGCACGGGTCTTACGAGCGTAGATATCCCCGATTCCGTCACAAGTATAGGCGAAGAGGCGTTTCAAAAGTGCAGCAGCCTCACGAGCATTACTATCCCCAACTCTGTCACGAGTATCGGCGATTATGCGTTTGACGGCTGCACGGGGCTTACGAGCATAGACATCCCCGACTCCGTCACGAGTATCGGCGATTATGCGTTTGACGGCTGCACGGGGCTTACGAGCATAGACATCCCCGACTCCGTCACGAGTATCGGTGAGTATGCGTTCTACAGATGCCAAAGCCTTACGAACATCACGATCCCTGACTCAGTCACAAGTATCGGCAAATATGCGTTTAACAGCTGCAAAAGTCTCACGAACATAGACATCCCCGACTCTGTCACAAGTATCGGCGGTTATGCTTTTTTCAATACCGCATGGTATAAAAATCAGCCTGACGGCTTACTATACGCAGGCAAGGTTGCTTTTATAATGAAAGGTGACTGTCCCGCTGAGGTCGCGATCAAAGATGGTACTTTAGGAATATCCGCTTATGCGTTTTACTGCTGCACGGAACTTACGAGCGTAGATATCCCCGATTCCGTCACAAGTATAGGCGAAAGGGCGTTTCAAGAGTGCAGCAGCCTCACGAGCGTAACTATCCCCGACTCCGTCACGAGTATCGGCGATTATGCGTTTGACGGCTGCACGGAGCTTACGAGCATAGACATCTCCGACTCCGTCACGGGTATTGGTGTATATACGTTTCGCAACTGCAGCAGCCTGACATCTGTGACGATCGGCAACTCGGTCACGCGGATCTGGAGGAATGCGTTTTACAGATGCCAAAGCCTCACGAGCATAGATATCCCCGACTCTGTCACGATCATCGACTGGTATGCGTTTGCCGGCTGCACAAAACTGACCTCCCTGACGATCGGCAACTCCGTCACGAGCATCGGCGAATTAGCGTTTGACGACTGCAGCCTGAAGAGTGTGACGCTCCCCGACTCGGTCACGGACATCGGATGGCATGCGCTTGGATATTTAGGCTCTTCTCGTAGGATATACGATTTCACCATCTACGGCTATGCAGGTACCGCCGCCAAGACCTACGCCAACGAGAACTACTTCACCTTTATCGCGCTGAGCGATAAAGCAGACAGCGACACAGGAATTGCCGCTTCTGTCACAGAGGACACGGAGCTGCAGGTTGAGGACGTCACCGGCAGCGACTCGCTCGGTAATATTCAGCTCTACGGCGGAACGATTCAAAAAGCTTATGACATCACCCTCACCAAGGGCGGCGAGACCGTTCAGCCCGAGCATAACGTCACCGTTAAGATTCCCTGCGCAGATGAAAACGCCAAGGTCTACCGTGTGGAAGCGGACGACAGCCTGACCGATATGCACGCAGCGTATCAGGACGGTTATCTGGTGTTCACCACCGATCATTTCAGTATTTATATCGTTGCGACCGACGCTGAAAAGCCCGAACTTCTCCTCGGCGATGTTGACGGCGACGGTACCGTTACGATAATTGACGCCACCTTTATTCAGAGAAAGTTGGTGAGTATTCCGATTCCGTTTGAATTAAACGATACGATTGCCGATACAGATAAAGATGGCTCCGTAACCATTATTGATGCAACATATATCCAGAGATGGTTAGTGAATCTGAAATCAAACGATAATATCGGCAAACCTCTCAACAAGTAAAACTTAAAGCAAAAATACCGCATACGGGACAAAACCCTGTATGCGGTATTTTTTATCTTTCTCAATGTATATAAATACCGAGATCAGTAAGTAAAGCCTGCACAATTACGCTTATTTTGTTTTACTGTTGGTGCTTAATCATATTCTTGCTCATAACTTGCTCATAATTTTATGAGCAAAAATGAAGTAAACTGAAACGATTTGAAATGCTAATTTTTCAAAAACGGCTTGATTATGCGGTTTTTGCACCAAACTGAAATAAAATGACAGGCTGTTTGGATTATTTCGAATCTCTTGTCCTCCGCCAACCCCAAGAAGCTCAGATTTGGCTTAACCAAGCCATTTCTGAGTTTTCTTTTAATCTGTTATAATTCTAATTTGGAATTATTAAGCTTTTGCTCATAATCGTGTTCATAATTATGCTGTTTTCTTTGATATTCCTTTACCATTTAGAGCTTTTTCAAGTGAAGCCGCTACGCTGTCTAATGCTATGGCGTTATCCTGATAATTGTTATGAATGTAAATATTATCGGTTGTGCTTGTTTCTGAGTGACCCATCATATCCGATATATATTTACTGCTTACGCCGTTTGCATTAGCCTGTGTTGCGACAAAATGGCGAAAACTATGTAGAGCCTTAAAAGATATATGCTCTTGCTCACAGAATCGCTTTAACCATTTATATGGAAGTGAATTGTGTAGCGGCTTACCAAAAGAATTGGTAAACAATCTATCGTTTTCTATCCAGAGATCACCACAAATCTCTGCTTCCAAGTCATAGACTTCACAATCTGCTGACCATCTCTGTAATCGAGATTAACCCGAAGGAGATATGATACTTAAGCATTGCGTTACCTGAACTGCCTCAATCGTTTTCAAATTATAACTATAAAAATGAGATTGAAGAAGTGGTTGAGGTTACAGATATAGAAGTGGAAACAACGGTACACTATAACGGAACTGCTTCCGCAAAAATCTATTTAACAGTCACAATGCTTGAAAACTATTCAAGCTCTACAAGTCATTACTCACACGTTGGATATAAACTCAAAGATTCTAATGGAGTAATTGTTGATTCTGGAAACGCTTCCATAAATCCTATGGCAGTTGGTGAAACATCAAAAGATAACATCTACATCAACAATTTAGATGCCAACGAAAGCTATACATTGGAGTTGGATAATTCAAAGAGATAAAACGCCGTAGCGGTTGCTTCAATTAGCTTCCGCTACGGTATATTTTCCTTGATTAAGAAGATTATATGTGTTACAATTCAGTTAATTCAACATATCAAAAAAACAATGCTGATATACTCAATTTACTGTATTGATTATTTGGATGCTACTGGTGCTTTTTTGATCGTAATTTGTTCGTAATACTATGAACCAAAATGAAATGAACTGAAACATAATAAAATAACCATATAGAAAAAACGGCTTATTTATGCGGAATATGGCACAAAGTAAAACGAAATGAAACGGTTTTCCTAATGCTTCGAATCTCTTGTCCTCCGCTAGGCGCTGTGAAGAAAAGAAGCGGTTTGCTTCAATCTTCACAGCGCTTTTCCTTTTTATGTTGAAAAGTACAGCGAACAAACACTAAAAGGGTATAGC
>CACYPH010000005.1 GCA_902776185.1 uncultured Ruminococcus sp. | reverse complement strand
TATACCCTTTTAGTGTTTGTTCGCTGTACTTTTCAACATAAAAAGGAAAAGCGCTGTGAAGATTGAAGCAAACCGCTTCTTTTCTTCACAGCGCCTTTTACTTATGCGGTTTTTGATGGTTTACTCTTTTTGAAACGGAACCGGAAGAACTGTTCGCGGTAGATGTAGTTGATCTGTACCCCGTACAGGAGCAGCAGCATCATGAAGTAGATCCACATCATGATGATGAATACCGTACCCAGACTGCCGTACATCGACGAGGTGAAGTACTTGCTGTACAGGCTGACGCCCCATGACAGCACGTCCCACGCGATCGCGGTGAATGCCATGCCGGGCAGCAGCACGCGGAACTTGGTATAGCGCTTATCCTCGACCTTGCCCCTGAGATACAGCTTGAGCGCCAGCGTCAGGAACAGCGCGATGATCACGGTAACGATGATGTAGCGCATCCCGAAGAGGATTTCTGTCGACAGCGGCAGCTTCCCGACCGCCTGTTCCAAATAATAATCCACCAACCCGTTGAGGATCATCAGCGCGATGGAAACGACCATCATGAGCAGCAGTACGATCGTATAGCCCATCGCAAAGACACGCCTGAGCAGCCACATGTGCTTTTGGGGGATACGGTAGATGCGCGAGATCCCGTCGGTGATGATGTAAAGGCCCTTGCCCGCCGACCAAAGCGCCATGACAGCGGTGACGATGATCGCGCCGGATGACGCGTAGTTATATGCCTCTATAACAAACCTGGAGAAAAATCCGCTGAGCATCGAATCTGAGGCGCCCTCGACGACCGATCCGCCCTCAGCGGCCGCCCGTTCCATCGCTGCGGCATTCGGCTCGCCGCCGAAGAGTGCGATGATCGCGAGGATCAGCATCAGCATCGGCACTGACGACAGGATCAGAAAGAATGCCGATTGACCCGACAGCGCGTTGATATTATCCTCCGTATTCTTCTTGAGGAACAGCTTGACGTGAAGCACCACGACGGATACGAACCATAAAAAGCGCTTGTGCTCGCGCTTGAACTGCTCGATCCTTACCCTGTCTTTTTCATATCTTTCCTCGAGCTGCGTTTCGATACGCTTCTCGATTTTTTTGATCGGCTTCGGCCGCCGCTTATTTTTACTTTTTTTCATTCTCTCACCTCTGATGAAAGAGTTCTTTACCATTTTACCCTAATTCATGCCCGAAATCAATAGAGGGGAGGGGAGAGGATACCAAATATTGACGAATCGGTCGTAGGGTGGTATCATTGACATAAACCACAAGAGGAGGTTTTTATATGAAACTCGAACCGATCATTGTTTCCTTGCTGGATACCGACCTGTATAAATTCAATATGGATCAGGTCATTTTCCATAAACACACCGATCTTTGCGGTCAGTACTATTTCAAGTGCCGCAATCAAGACATCGTTTTCACCCCCGAAATCGTGGAAGAGATCAACGACCAGATCGACCATCTCTGCACCCTGCGCTTCACAAAGCCGGAGCTGAACTATCTGCGTTCCATCCGTTTTATCAAGAACGACTATGTCGAGTTCCTGCGTATCTGGCGGCCGATCCGCGATTATGTATCTGTCAGACTCGCGCCCGGCGGCGAGCTGCAGGTCGTCGTCGACGGCCCGCTGTTCTCAGCGATGCAGTTCGAGATCTACCTGCTCGAGATCATTAACGAGGTCTACTTCCGTATGTCCTATGATTATGACGAGCTGGTCGCCTCTGCAAAGGAGCGGCTCGATGCAAAGATCAAGGCGCTGAACGATGGCACCTATACCTTCAAGTTTGCCGAATTCGGCTGCCGCCGCAGGCTCTCCCGCGAGTGGCAGGACGAGGTCGTTCGCCGCTTTACGACTGAGACCGACAAGTGCGTCGGCACATCCAACGTCTATCTCGCGATGAAATATAACCTCACGCCCATCGGCACATATGCCCATGAGTACGTCCAGATGTATCAGGGCATCGACAAGATCCCGCTCGCCTATACCAACCACTACGCGATGCGCGACTGGTACGACGAGTATCAGGGCGATAACGGTACCGCCCTGACCGATACCATCACCACCGACCTGTTCCTGATGGACTTCAACCGCTCCATGGTCAACAACTATTCCGGCGTGCGCCATGATTCCGGCGATCCCTATAAGTGGGGCGAAAAGATCATCGCTCACTATCAGAGCTACGGCGTCGATCCGCGGACAAAACAGCTTTTGTTCTCCGACAGCCTCGACTTTGACCGTGCGCAGGAGCTTTATAACTACTTCAAGGACAGAACCCGCGTTTCCTTCGGCATCGGCACGTTCTGCTCGAACGATACCGACAAAACGCCGCTCAATATCGTGATCAAATTACAGTACGTCAACGGCAGACCGGTCGCTAAGCTCTCCGATAATCCCGAAAAGTCCATGTGCCGCGACGAGGATTACCTCGATTATCTGGAGCGTTCCGTCGCCTTCCGGCTGCAGCGCGAAAAAACAGTCGAGGAGTAATCTATGATACATTGTCCCAATTGTGCCGCGGGACTGCGGTTCGAGATTGAGACCCAGCAAATGGCGTGCGACCACTGCGGCAGTCATTTTGACCCTGCAGCGATCGACGATAAGGTCAAGGACGACGCCAAAAGCGCCGAGATGTTTGACAGCTACGTCTATGTCTGTCCGTCCTGCGGCGCCGAGCTGATGACGACCGATGAAACCGATGCGATCGGCTTTTGTCCGTTCTGCGGGGGCGCGTCCATGCTGTTCGACCGCATCCGCCGGCAGTGGCGTCCCGACTATGTCATCCCCTTTCAGATCACCAAGGAACAGTGCAAGGAGCTGTACGTCAAAGCGGCGAAAAAATCCTTCATGACCTCGCGTGAATACCGCGACCCCGCCCTGATCGATGAATTTCGCGGTATCTATATGCCGTTTTGGGAGTATCAGGCGATCCAGCGCGGCAAATATGTGCTCAACGGCGACAAAAAAGGTGTTTTTACCCAAAGCTTCTTTGAGGTCAGCGGTGATATCGACGTCACGCTCGACGGGTACGCTCACGATGCGTCAGCGGCGTTTGACGACCGCATCAGCGAGCATATCGCCCCCTATGATATCTCCGGCCACAAGCCGTTTGCTCCCGGTTATCTCAGCGGCTTTTACGCCGATATCGGCGACGTTGAGGAGCAGGAGTACTATAAGAAAAGTCACGACTGTATGGTCGAGGATACCGCCCGCCTGCTGGCAGAGCAGAAAAGCGTGGTGAAGGGCGTCGGTATCAAAAAGATCAAGATCGACCCCGAGAAAGCGTCGATCCCGACCGACGTTACCGGTGCAAAGCGCGTGCTCTACCCTGTGTGGTTCATGAGCTACCGCAACAAAGACCGCATTACATACGCCGCCGTTAACGGACAGACCGGCAAGGTCAGCGCCGATTTTCCCGCAAGCCCGCTGAGGATCATGCTCGCCGTGCTGCTGCTCGGCGCGGCATTGGCGGCGATGCTCTTCTTTTTGCCGTCCGTCAAGGCGAATCTGACGCTGGCGATCACCTGTGTCCTGCTCGGCGTCGGCACATTCATCCTCAGAAAAACCTATAATGCTGTCGTCAATCCCTCGACCGGGCTGGATAAAACGCCCGAGGCACAGCAATTCCAAAAGTACGAGACCCTGCGCAGTGTCATCGTGATCGTCAGCGTGATCTTAGGACTGATCGCCGCTTATATGGACTTCGCCTATAACGTGTATTCTTACGCATTGACCTTTGTCATGGCGGCAGAGCTGTTCTGGCTGATGATCCGACATATCCGTTTCCAGGTGAATATCGCGAAGCGCAGACCTCCCCAGTTCAATAAGAAGGGAGCGGAATATGATGAAAAATAAACCGCTCCGCATCCTCCTTTGTCTGCTGATGATCTGCGTGATGCTGACGCCGACCGTGCTGAACGTCGGCGCGTCAAATGTCGCGATCAGCGCGTATGATCTGCTCAACCGCGACCTGTCGAAAAACTACACTTATATCAACCCCACCACCGGCTATCGCGCGAGCATCATCGACGAGGATAAGCTGCTCGATAATTCTGCGATGCTCAAGGACGCTATGACGCCCTTGACCGAATATGGTACCGTCGTTTTCTGGAGCTGTCCGCTGAGCAAGGACGAACAGGATCAGCAGGTCGACGAGTGGCAGGACAGTGAGCTGGCGACGGATTCCTGCATACTGGTCATCAATCCGGAGGAGGGCGTCCTCAACCTCTATACCTCCGGCGCGATCTACCGTTCCGTCAGTCAGAAAAAGCTGCAGGAGATCAACGACGAAATGGTCCCGCTGGTGAACGCCGGCAAGTATGACGCTGCCGCGATCGCCGGCTTTTCTGAGGTATGCTCCGTGATGTCAGGAAAATCAGGGGACGATGATCCCGACGAAAAGCAGACCTCTGACGATTTCGGCGCGCAAAGTGATGTTTACGGCGTCCAATACGAGAATCCCGATACCGGCTATCAGGTCATGATGCTCGACGACGCCGGTCTGCTGACCGACGCAGAAAAGCAGGAGCTGATCGCTGAGATGACCCCGATCACCGAATACGGTCATATCATCTTTTGGTCGACCGACGAGTCCGCGTTCGACGCAGAGATCCAGGCGCGCGAAAAACGCGCTTCCTACTACGGCAGACAAAGTGCGGGCATCTTCTCGATCAATATGGCAAAGCGCAAGGTCGTATTTCACGCTGACGGTGCGATCTACGACGCGGTCGATTCCTCCGATGCGCGTTCCATCACCGATAACGTCAGCGGTTACGCATCCTCCAAAGACTATTTTAAATGTGCCAAAGAAGGCTTCCGTCAGGTGCTGATGCGCCTGAGAGGTCAGGCGATCGCCGAGCCGATGAAATACACGAGCTATGTCATCATCGCGCTGATGCTGGCGTTCGTCATCGTCGTCGGACTGGCGTTCGGCGTGTTCAACCCCCTGCGAAAGAAGAACAAAAAGCAGGCGCTGCTGTACGGCAGCGGTCAACTGCTCGCAAGCCCTCCCGTTATCAGAAAAATCGGCTCCGATACCCGCGCGTGGGTCGACGTCATGATTATCATCCTCACGTCGTTCCTGCGCAGTGGAGGCGGTGGCGGATCTTCAGGCGGCGGATCGTCCGGTGGCGGCGGTGGAGGTTCATCCGGCGGTGGCGGCGGAGGTTCGTCATCGTTCTAGCACCCCGTTCAGAAAAAGCAACTCCCAAACCGAGTATTTCGGCTTGGGAGTTTTTTGCATTGATTCAGTTTCCGATGATCTCTCTGATCTCATCCTCGGCGGTTTTGACCTCTTCATAAAAGTCCTGAGAAGATACCCGGATCGCACCGTTGCCGATGATGATCAGCTGTTCCGTCACGTCCGAGGTCACGACCCTGACGCGGTGGTGCTTTGCCAGCTCATGCGAGGTTTTTTCGATGTAAGTGTCGGCGGTCTCCGCCTCCTTGGTGTAGACGACGCTGATATTGTCCACCTGCTCGACCTCGCGGTCATGTCCCTTGACGCGGTAGGCGTCGAATACCAGGATCAGGTTGCACTTGCGATATCCCTGATAGTTGCACAGGATATTCATCAGCGCACTGCGCGCGGCGTCGATATTATCCTCTGCGATCGCCTTGAGATTCTGCCACGCGAAGATCACGTTGTATCCGTCGATCAGCAGGTATTCCGGCCCCTCGAACTTCGGCTGATATTGGTAGTTTCTCTGCTTTTTGCCGGTGGTTGCGTCATAGCGCCGCTGGGGGATATAGCTGTTGTCCGACCGCTTTTTGACCGGACCGTAGGTGCTCTCAAAAATGCTCATCAGCTCTTTGTCCAGCGCGAAGATATCGTCCGACGAGAGATAGCGGCTAAAGCGTTCCTCAGGCGAGGGACTTGCGGCGCGCCGCTCATTCATCACGCCAGACAGGTGCATCTGATCTTTGACCTTGTCCCACTTGACGGTGTGACCCGCCCCGTGGGAGCAAAAGACAGAATCGCAGGGATTATCCACATCCGCGTCGGGATCATAGCCGATCGCGGTGATGATTTCGTCCGCATTGTGGCACGGCTCATAACCGCTCAGCGTACAGGACAGCCGCCCCTGACCGCGTGTATACTGCACGACCTCTTTCGCGTAATCGCGCATGGTCGCGACGGGGCATTTTCCGCGCATCGTTGCTGTGTCGCCGACGATCTCGGGCGGCTCAAAGCTGCCGTACATCCGTCCGATGTCCGACATCGCGCGTCCCGCATTCTCCGCGGGTATCTCTAAGATATATTCATACACCGGCTCAAGCAGAATCGACTTTGCCTGACGCAGTCCCTGCCTCACGGCGCGATAGGTCGCCTGCCGAAAATCCCCGCCCTCGGTATGCTTTGCGTGCGCCTTGCCCGCGACGAGCGTGATCTCCATATCCGTAATCGGCGAGCCGGTCAGCACGCCGAGGTGTGTTTTTTCATAAAGGTGGGTGAGGATGAGCCGCTGCCAGTTTTTGTCCAGCATATCCTCTTTACAGCTTGAGTTGAACAGCAGGCCGCTGTTGCGTTTGAGCGGCTTGAGCAGCAAATGTACCTCTGCATAATGCCGCAGGGGTTCAAAATGTCCCACGCCCTCGAAGGCATTTTCGATGGTTTCTTTGTAGATGATGCTCCCCTGACCGAAGCCGACCTCCATCCCGAAGCGCTCTTTGATCAGGCTTTGCAGTACCTCGATCTGGATATCGCCCATCAGTCGCAGGGTGATCTCGCCTGAGCGTTCGTTCCAGCCGACGCTGAGCATTGGATCCTCCGCCTCCAGTTGACGCATCCTTTGCATCGCGGTGTGTGTGTCGACCCCGTCGGGCAGGAGCATCGTGTAGGTCAGCACCGGCTGCAGGACAGGCATTGCGGCGTCAGCCTCCGCGCCCAGTCCGTCGCCCGGCTTTGCGAAGCTGATCCCCGTGACCGCGCAGACCGTACCCGCGTCCGCTTCGTCGACAGCGGCGAATTTTTCGCCCGAGTAAATGCGGATCTGGTTGATCTTTTCGCCCGCGGTATTGCCCGCGGCGCTGAGAGCCTCGCGCACTCTCAGTCGCCCGCCGGTGACCTTCAAAAAGGTCAGGCGATTTTTCCCGCTGTCCTGCGAGATTTTAAAGACCTTCGCGGCGAAATCTGCGCCGTATGCGGGCATGATCGTTCGATGTTCCAGACAGTCGATCAGCGCGTCGATCCCCTCGAGCTTTAATGCCGAGCCGAACAGACAGGGGAAGACCTTTCTGTCCCTGATCGCGCGGTTGATGCTGTCGTCGGAGAGCGTTGCCCTCTCGTCATATTCTGTCAGCAGTTCCTCGTCGCATAGGGCGAGGTTCTCGTATAATTCATCGGTATTGCGACAGCCGAAGTCAACACAGCCGTCGCTGAGCTTGCCCTTGAGCTGTGCCATCAAATAGCCGCGGTCGGTATCGGGCAGATCCATCTTGTTGATAAAGAGGAAGCACGGTACGTTGTATTTTTGCAGGAGCTTCCACAGCGTCGCGGTGTGGCTTTGCACCCCGTCGGTCGCGCTGATCACCAGCACAGCGTAGTCGAGCACCTGTAAGGTCCGCTCTGTTTCAGCAGAAAAATCCACGTGACCCGGGGTGTCGAGGATGGTGATCTCGGTATCGCCCAGCGGCAGCATCGCCTGCTTTGAAAAGATCGTGATGCCCCTGTCGCGCTCGAGGGCGAAGGTATCGAGGAACGAATCACGGTGATCGACGCGCCCGAGTTTTTTCAGATTGCCCGACCGATACATCATCGCTTCGCACAGGGTCGTCTTGCCCGAGTCAACGTGGGCTAAGATGCCCAGCGTGATCTTCTTCATCCTCTCACCTCCGATCGTTTTCTCCATTATAGCATAAGCGGGGAAGTGTGACAAGGCAGAAAAAGAGCGGAGCATTTCGCTCCGCCCTGAATATTCAATCTCAAAGATTATTTGACCATACTGCCGCCCCATTCGACAACGGTAAAGCCTTGGCGCTCAGGCGCGGTCAGCTCCTGCGCGGGGATCTCCACCGCCTGATCGGCAGCGTACCATGTCATGAACACGCGGATCACGCTGTCCGGCTGCGGGCTGACGGTCAGTCCTGCGGCGTCGGTGTAGGCGTCGGTCTGGAACGAGATCACGTTGTAGGGATTCTTTTCCATGATCGGGAGCCAGAATTCGATGAAATCCGCCGTCTCACGCTCGGTGAGCCCCTGCTTGTTTAGCGCGTCATTGAGGAAGGTCTCGGTATCGCTTCCTTTGACGCAGAAGCCCTTACTCAGGTCGTAGTTCGCGTTCAGCTTTGCCTCCCAGAAGAGGTAGTCATAGGTTTTGCCGTCCGCATCCGTCAGCGTGCCGTCGGGCTTTGCAGTTACCGTCCAGCCGTCGCGGTACAGCGGCTCGCTTTTCAGCAGCTCGCCGTTCAGGCTGAGCGATACGTCCACCTCGGTCTCTTCTTCGGGGTAGAGGTAAATCACCGGCTTGTAGGCGACGTCCGGATCGGGGACAAAGGTCGATACCGCGATCGTAATCAGATCACCCTCATAGCGATGGGGAAAGAAATCATGATCATAATACATGTTGTTGCAGGCAACGAACACATGATCGCCGACACACCAATGATCCGAGATACTTCCGTTGATCCTGATGACGTAGGGCAGCGCGGCAATAGGCTCAGCGATGAAATAATCTTCATGGATCTCGAGAATCTCGAGGTCTTCTTCGAAATTATAATCAGACTTCGTTGCTTTTTCTTTATCGAGCCACATATCGGACATCTTTCCGATCTTCTCGTTGGTGGGCAGATCGACAAGATGACGCTGGATCGCAGTCGCATCGAGCACGTTGACTGCTCCGTCGCCGTCGGCGTCCGCCGCCGCTTCGTTATAGGCAGTGACTTCGAGTGACGCGATCACCCGCTGAATAATGGTCGCGTCGAGGACACTGACCTCGTTGTCGCCGTCGGCATCGCCGATCATATACGCCGCGGGTTCGGCAGCTGCCGAAACGACGGAAGTCAGGAGCAGCACAGCGATCAACAGGGTTGATAAAAAGATTTTGCTTGTCGTTTTCATAATGTTCATCTCTTAATTATTATTGTAACAGTAAGCTGTTATTGTGTCAATCATCAAATGGGTGTTTCTGCATTATTCATAATTCAAAAAGACAATGGTTCTTTGGATCATTCTGCCGTCCTCGTTATAGATCTCCAACTCATACATCCCTGTTCTGAGGTTCCATTCCTCGGGGGGACTGTATGCGAAGTAAGCATAACCGTCTTTACCGATCGATGGGATTGTCTCATGCTTCGGCGACAAAATGGGTTCGCTGTCGACGCGGTTACCCGCTCTGTGATACAGCACGCAGCAGACATGCTTGTGCCCGGTGAGCAGACTGCTGCTGACCGAAGAGTAGATCACAGAGCTGCCCGGATCTCCCGGCATAGGTGATTCACCTGCTGAGTCGCTGGGTGAGATATACGGGTCATCGGGGGGATCGGTTCCCATTTCATACGGCAGCGTCGGCGGTTCTGCGGGCTTCTGTGTTGCCCTCTCAGTCGGCGCGAGTTGTTCGGTCGCAGAATGAGCTGTGGAGGTCGGAGAGGGAGTGCCCGATGTTTCTGTTTGCTGATTGTCCGGCTCTGTCGCGGGGGCGCCGCTCGGAGCTGTGGCGGACGGTTCTGTTACGGGTGTACCGCTCGGCGTTATGACGGTCGGTTGTGTCGCAGAGGATGCATTGATCGTTGCCGATTGCACCGCCGTACCGGTCGGATGTTCGCTCTGCGGCTCAGTATTTGCAGAGCCGGTCGATTCGGTGGATGATGTTTCTTTAGATACGGTCGTGTTAGCGCCGATCGGTCCGTTCTGTGAGGGCGCACTTGGCAATCTAGCCAGTAATAATGCGGGTTTGTGAGGTGTTATGAAAGGACGATATGGCGTAGTTATTCTTTTGATGATGTGTTAGCACGGATAAATGCTTTGCCTTGGTCTACAAAGATCGCTTTCTGCTCCTGTGTCATGGAACGAAACACTCTCAGCAATTCATCTTCCATAAATCCGTTGGTGGCTTTTTCGGGTACGTCTAACAGATAGTCGGTTGACACATCGAAATATGCGGCTAATCTTTTCAGCGTATCAAAATCGGGTTGGCTCATTCCCTGCACATATCCGCCCATAGTTGACGGTGCGATGTTCAAGTCTTTCGCAACCTGCTTCTGTGTCAGATTTCTTTCTTCAATCAATAATCGAAGTTTATCGCAGAAAAGCATAGCTCTCACCTCAACGCTATTGTAATAGAAGTGAAAAGCAAAGTGTGTCAAAATACTAAAATCTCGTTGACAAAACGAGTATTTAGTTATAGAATTAATATAAAAATAAGGAGATGTTAGTATGAGCAAGTTTTGTGAAAAATGCGGAAAGCCTATTAACGAGGGTGCTGTGTTTTGCGGTTCATGTGGGAATCCTGTCCGTACAACTACTGAGAGTGTAACCGATATAACTTATGCCTCTAAAGAAGAGCAAGAAGCGGCATTAAAAGCCGTTGCGTTAGAAGTAAAAGCAGGAGCATTTAAGGAAAAGAAAAAGCCGATAGTATTCCTTATAACTTATGCATCTAAAGAGGAGCGAGAAGCAGCATTAGCTGCTGTTGCGAATGATGTTAAAAATGGCAAATACAAGAAAAAGAAGAACCCATTAGCAATCATAATTCCAATAGTTGCCGTGATCGTCATTATTGGTATCATATTTGCGATAGTGTCAGCGAATAATTCGAATGCACTAGTGATTACAAACAACGAAGGACATAAGGTGTTTCGATATAACCTGGAAGAATTTGTAACCAATATGAATGGAAACAATTCTGTAGTCTTAAAAAAGAACTATCCTGTATCAGATTTCTTTATGGATGATACAAATGCTTTCGGTAATGATGAAACCAGTCCAAAATCATATTATGGCTATTTTGATTCAAAATCAAATCTGTTTAGAGTTTTCACAGATTCAGACGGTCATATTGAACACCTAGAGTATGTTGTCTTAGGAAGTTCAAGCGATACTGTACCAGATGAAGTTGCTTTTATGCTGAGAGCTTTCTATGATGATATAGGTTTTAATGATGCTGTAGAGATAGTTGACGAAAATAAAAATCAATTAACCTCATTGGATATTTCAGGAGCTGAAATCTATGAGGAAGAAGAAAATATGACGTTTAGTGAGGGCTTGAAAGAAGCAAGATCGATTTCAGTAAGAGGTGCAGGAGATTCTAGTTTGATTGCACCGCTAAAATCGTACAAAGATGTAATTATCTCATATGGGACAAGCAATAATTATCAAGTATGGTATATTACTGTAGCTTGATAAGTACGGAGTAGAGGTATTCACATGAAAGGAAAAGTTGCACAGATTATTGGAGTGATCATTGGAATATTGATAGCTTTAGCTGGCTTATACTTTATCTTTGATGGTTCACATTAAGTAAATATTAATCAAAAAAGCCTGAGTATTTCGTGATGATTTACTCAGGCTATACTTTTGCTGTGAGAGCTAAAAATAACGAAAATAAACGTCTTTGGGGGGAAATTAGGGGGAAATACTCATTTTCGGTCAAATATTGGGGAAAAGAGAAAACCGCTCGAACGGCTTGTTCAAGCGGCTTTCTTTGGTTGCGGGGGTGGGACTTGAACCTCACGACCTCCGGGTTATGAGCCCGACGGTCTCACGGGGATGTTTTTATTTCCAAAAAAGAAATATACAGAGATCCCTGCCAGTACGACCAGCACGATACTCGCCGCAGTAGCGAGGACTTTTGTCCGCCGATACCACGGCAAGATCGCGGGGGTGTTTTCGGAAGACGCGGGGATCGCAAGCACTTTTTCGATCAGTTCGGGAGGGACAGTCAGGTTGTTAAGCGTGTTGAAATTCACCTTACGCATCGTCGTCACCTCCGTAGATTTCTTTGAGCCGAGCCCTGTCGCGCATAAGGAGCGATTTCACCGTATTCGGCTTGCTGCCGAGGATATCGGCGATCTCGTCCACCTTGTAGCGCTCGATGTAGTAGAGATACAGCACGTCGCGATACTTTTCCTCGAGCCGCATCAGCGCCCATGAGATATCATACCGATCATCTGCGGGTGCATCAGATATGCCGCGAACGCTGCCGAGGGGGATCAGACGGCGGTTATCGCGCAGAACTTTTTTGCACTCGTTGATCGCGACGCGCAGCAGCCATGCTTTCAGATGATTTTCGTCTGCAAAATCAGGGGCGTGATGATACAGCTTGAAAAAGGTGTTCTGAAAGCAGTCGTCCGCGTCGGGCCGGTTATGCAGCCGGACGGTGCAGGCAGTCATGACCGATTTTGCATATTTTTGCACAGCATCCTCAAAGCTCAGTCCCGCATAGCGCTTTTCTGCCATCATCACACCCCCTTCACTATATAAATCCATCGGCAGCCCGTTTGGTTGCACCGATACGATATTTTTTATTATAGCACAAGTAAACAAGGGTGTGAAACGTGTTGTAGGGTACGGCGCTCTGCGACGTACCGTTGGTAGAAACGCTGATGTCCTATCTGCGCTTGGATCAATCATCATCGCCCGTCCTTTGCGGTACGTCATAAATGCCGTACCCTACAGCAAAGGTACATTTGCTTCGCACAAAACGTCATTGAACAGAAGATTACGAACTGTCAATCGATATTTCCTATTCCCCCTTGATAAATGTACAAAAGTCAGGTATAATGATTGTTGGTTTTTGTCAAAGGTGGAGAGAATTGCCTTTGCATTAAAAAATATGCAGAATACGCTTGACATATCTGCATAAATATTCTATAATCAATGCATAACATAAAATAAAACGCATATTCATTCGGAGGTCATTATGAAAAAAGAAGATATCAAAAAAGTAGTGTTAGCCTATTCCGGCGGTCTTGATACATCGATCATCATCCCGTGGCTCAAGGAAAACTACAATAACTGCGAGGTCATCGCCGTTTCCGGCAACGTCGGTCAGGCTGACGAGCTGGAGGGTCTGGAGGAAAAAGCCATCAAAACCGGCGCCTCAAAGCTCTACGTCCTCGATCTGACCGAGGAGTACGTCGATGATTACATCATCCCCACCATGAAGGCGGGCGCGATCTATGAGGATTACCTGCTCGGTACCTCGACCGCGCGTCCCTGTATCGCAAAGGGTCTGGTCGATATCGCGTTCAAAGAGGGCGCAGATGCGATCTGCCATGGCTGTACCGGCAAGGGCAACGATCAGGTGCGTTTCGAGCTGACCATCAAGCACTTCGCTCCCAATATGCCCATCATCGCGCCGTGGCGTGAGTGGGATATCAAGTCGAGAGAGGAAGAGATCGAGTACGCCGAGGCGCACAACATCCCGCTCAAGATCAACCGTGAGACCAACTATTCTAAGGATAAGAACCTCTGGCACCTCAGCCACGAGGGTCTCGACCTTGAAGATACCAACAATGAGCCGACCTATGAGAAGAAGGGCTTCCTCGAGATGGGCGTATCTCCCACCGAAGCGCCCGACGAGCCGACCTATATCACCCTTGAATTTGAGAAAGGTGTCCCGGTCGCCCTCGACGGTGAGAAGATGTCTGCAAAGAACATCATCCTCAAGCTCAACGAGCTGGGCGGCAAAAACGGCATCGGTCTGCTCGATATCGTCGAGAACAGACTTGTCGGCATGAAGTGCCGCGGCGTATATGAGACCCCCGGCGGTACGATCCTGTACAAAGCGCACGAGACCCTCGAGAGCATCTGCCTCGACAAGATGACCATGCACGAAAAGCAGAGACTGTCCATCACCTTTGCCGAGCTGGTCTACAACGGTCAGTGGTTCACTCCGCTGAGAGAAGCCCTCTCCGCCTTTGTCGACAAGACCCAGGAGAAGGTCACCGGCTATGTCAAATTAAAGCTCTACAAGGGCAACATCATCAAGGCGGGCGTCGACAGCCCCTACAGCCTCTACAGCGAGGAGATTGCGACCTTCGGCGAGTCTGACTACGACCAGCAGGATTCCGCGGGCTTCATCAACCTCTACGGCCTGCCGATCAAGGTACAGGCTGTCGTTGACGAAAAGAACAAATAAGAATAATTCAATGTTATGGGTCGGGGGATACTCCCGACCCACAAAGCGTTATATAAAGGACGATTTTTATGGCTAAAATGTGGGCGGGGCGTACCGCCGGAGATACCAGCAAAATAGCGGATGAATTCAACTCATCCATCGGCTTTGACAGCCGTATGTACAAGGAGGATATCACGGGCTCGATCGCCCATGCGAAGATGCTCGCAAAACAAGGTATCATCGCCGCAGATGAAGCGGAAACCCTGTGCGACGCGCTCGCTCAGATACTCGATGATATCACGTCCGGCAAGCTCAAGATCGATCAAAACGCCGAGGACATCCATATGTTTGTCGAAGAAGTCCTCACCGCGCGTGTCGGCGACGTCGGCAAAAAGCTCCACACCGCCCGCTCGCGGAACGATCAGGTCGCGCTTGACCTGAGGATGTACCTGATGAACCGCGTCGACGAGCTCTCAGAGCGTGTCTACACCCTGATCGCCGCTTTGACCGATCAGGCAGAGCAGCACAAAGAGGTCATCATGCCCGGCTATACCCATCTCCAGCGCGCCCAGCCGATCATGTTCGGTCATCACCTGATGGCGTATGCGATGATGCTTTTGCGCGACGCCGACCGTATGTCCGACTGCAAGCGCCGCATGAACGTATCGCCGATCGGCTGCTGTGCCTTGGCAGGTACGACCTACGATACCGACCGGTATTTTGAGGCGGAGCAGTTAGGCTTTGACGAGATCGCGATGAACTCCCTCGACGGCGTGTCCGACCGCGACTTTGTCGTTGAGCTGTTGTCGGATATCTCTATTCTGATGATGCACCTGTCGCGTCTGAGCGAAGAGATCATCCTCTGGTCGAGCTGGGAATTCGGCTTTGTCGAGCTTTCCGACGCCTACACCACCGGCTCGTCCATCATGCCGCAGAAGAAGAACTCCGATATGGCGGAGCTCGTCCGCGGCAAGACCGGCAGAGTCTACGGCGATCTGATGGCGGCGCTGACTATGCTCAAGGGTCTGCCCCTCGCCTACAACAAGGATATGCAGGAGGACAAAGAGGGCGTATTCGACGCGGTCGATACCGCAAAGATGTCGCTCGAGGTCTTCATCGGCATGATCACTACCATGAAGGTCAAGGCAGAGAATATGAAGAAAGCCGCCCAGCGCGGATTTATCAACGCGACCGACCTCGCCGATTATCTGACAAAGAAGGGGATGCCTTTCCGCTCAGCGTACAAGATCTCCGGCTCGATCGTCGCCTATTGTATCGAAAACGGTCAGGTTCTCGAGACCCTGCCGCTTGCAAAATATAAAGAATTCAGCGAAATCTTCGAAGAAGATCTGTATGAGGATATCGACCTGAACACCTGCGTCAACAAGCGCAACTCCATCGGCGGCACCTCGGTGCAGTCGATCGAAGCTCAGATCGAATATGTCAGGAGGAAATGTAATGGCTAAGGTATTTATCGACGGCAGCTACGGCACTACCGGACTGCGCATTCGCAACCGCATCTGTGACAGAAAGGACATCGAGCTGCTCACCCTGCCCGAGGATCTGCGCAAGGATAAAAATGCCCGCAAGGAGATTTTGAACTCTGCCGATATCGCGTTCCTTTGTCTGCCCGACGACGTCGCGCGCGAGACCGTCAAGCTGGTGGAGAATCCCGACACCGTCATCATCGACGCCTCCACCGCCCACCGCACCAATGACGACTGGGTCTACGGTCTGCCGGAACTGGACGGCCAGAGCTTCCTGATCCAAAACAGCAAGCGTATCGCCAATCCCGGCTGTCATGCCTCCGGCTTTATCGCGCTGGTCGCGCCGCTGGTACAGGACGGGCTGATCCATCCCGACGCGCTGCTGAGCTGTTTCTCGCTGACCGGTTATTCCGGCGGCGGCAACGGCATGATCGCCCAGTACGAGACCTCCGACCGCGACCGCACCCTCTCCGCGCCCCGGATGTACGGACTCTCTCAGAACCACAAGCACATCCCCGAGATGATGAAGGTCTGCGGGCTGAACTACGCGCCGATATTCTGTCCGGTCGTCGCGGATTTCTACAGCGGTATGCAGGTCACGGTCTGTCTGACCCGCCACGACGTCAGCGGTACGATCGACGACATCCGCGCCGCGTATAAAGAAAAGTACCACTGCGGCCTGATCCGCTATCTGGAGGACGACGAGGACGGCTTCCTCTCTGCGATCAAGTACGACGGCAGAGATGATATGATGATCGCCGCCTACGGCAACGACGACCGCATGACCCTCGTCGCGCGGTTCGATAACCTCGGCAAAGGCGCATCGGGAGCTGCGATCCAAAACATGAATATTGTCCTCGGCGTTGACGAGGCGACCGGCCTTGTTGTCCCGGACGGCTATATGGCTTGCAATTTGAATCTGTGAGGCTTCCCCTTGGGGGGAAGCTGTCAGCGTAGCTGACTGATGAGGGGCAGACATTTCTGTTATTGCTCTGAACTCAGTAAGACTGATACGTTATCTTAAACAATGTATGATGAAAGGCTTGTCGCTCTTTGTTGGATTGATACAGATGAGAGGTTAGCCCCTCATCCGACCAATTCGCTTAGGCGAATTGCCCACCTTCCCCCTGAGGGGAAGGCTTGAATAAATGGAGAAGATATATGAAAAACATCGAAGGCGGTGTATGCGCCGCACAGGGCTTTAGCGCCCAAGGCGTTCACTGCGGCATCCGTAAGAACACATCGAAAAACGACCTCGCCCTGATCGTCAGTGAAACACCCTGCTCAGCGGCGGCGGTCTATACCACCAATCTTGTCAAGGGCGCGCCCCTGATCGTGACAAAAGAACATCTGAAAAACGGCGTCGCTCAGGCGGTCATCTGCAACTCCGGCAACGCCAATACCTGCAACGCAGACGGCATCGAGATCGCCGAGAAAATGTCCGACCTGACCGCACAGGCGCTGAATCTGAACGCGGACGATATCGTCGTCGCGTCAACCGGCGTGATCGGTCAGCCTCTGTCGGTCGAGCCGATCGCGAACGCCCTGCCTGATTTGGCACAGGGGCTAAACCCCGACGGCAGTCACGAGGCAGCGCTCGGTATCATGACCACCGATACCATCGCGAAAGAGATTGCGGTCGAGTTCACACTCGGCGGCAAGACCTGCCGCATCGGTGGTATCGCCAAGGGCAGCGGCATGATCCACCCGAACATGGCGACGATGCTGGTCTTTTTGACAAGCGACGTCGCGATCGCCCCCGAAATGCTGCAAAAGGCGCTCTCCGGCGATATTCAAAACACCTTCAACATGATCTCTATCGACGGCGATACCTCCACGAACGATATGGTCGTCATTCTTGCGAACGGCATGGCTGGCAATCCGACGATCACCGCGGACGGCGAGGATTTTGCGACTTTCATGAAAGCCCTTAATACCGTCACGGTCGGGCTGTGCCGCATGATCGCCGGCGACGGTGAGGGCGCGACCAAGCTGCTCGAATGCATCGTCAGCGGCGCATCCGATGAAATGACCGCAAAAACCGTCGCGAAGTCCGTCATCTGCTCCTCGCTGTTAAAAGCCGCGATGTTCGGTGCGGACGCCAACTGGGGACGTGTGCTGTGCGCGATCGGTTATTCCGGCGCCGACGTCGACGTCACGAAGATCGACGTCAGCTTCAAGAGCAGGGAGGGCGAGATCCTCGTCTGCAAGGACGGCGCGGGCGTCGATTTCAGCGAAGAGATCGCCAAGGAGATCCTGCTCGAAAAAGAGATCGACATCCTCGTCGAGCTGAACAGCGGCGATCATACCGCCGCCGCATGGGGCTGTGATCTGACCTACGACTACGTCAAGATCAACGGCGATTACAGAACATAAAAAGCAAGGGTAAGGCATATGAATAAATTTTCCAACGCAGAGAGGGCAGAGGTACTCACACAGGCTCTCCCGAATATCAAGAAATACAACGGCAAGATCGTCGTGGTCAAATACGGCGGCAACGCCATGGTCAACGAAGAACTGAAAGAGCAGGTCATGCAGGACATCGTCCTTTTATGGCTTATCGGCGTCAAGGTCGTGCTGGTCCACGGCGGCGGCCCCGATATCGACGATATCATGCAGAAGCTCGGCAAAGAGCCGAAGTTCGTCGACGGTCTGCGCGTGACCGATAAAGAGACCATCGACATCGTCCAGATGGTGCTGTCCGGCAAGGTCAACAAAACGCTCGTTAACCTGCTCGAGAGCAAGGGCGGCAGAGCGATGGGCATCTCCGGCATGGACGGCAGACTGATCGAAGCAAAGCAAAAGGACGAGCGCCTCGGCTATGTCGGCACGGTGACGAATATCAATGCCGAGCCGATCCTCGACCTGATCGAAAAGGGTTATATCCCCGTCGTATCCACCATCGGCTGTGACCGCGACGGCAACGCATACAACATCAACGGCGATACCGCCGCCGCCCATGTTGCGGGCGCGATCGGCGCAGAGAACCTGATCATGATGACCGATATCGCCGGCATCCTCAGGGACAAAAACGATCCCGACAGCCTGATCCCCCATATCACCGTGTCCGAAGCTCAGCAGCTTCGTCGCGAGGGCATCATCGACGGCGGCATGATCCCCAAGGTCGGCTGCTGTATCGAGGCGATCTATCGCGGCGTTCAGCAGGTCATCATCATGGACGGCAGAGTGCCGCATTCCATCCTGATGGAACTCTTGACCGACGAGGGCGCAGGAACGATGGTAGTAGGAGATAAAACATGAGCATCAAATCGACTGACAACCAATATATCTCGCATACCTACAAGCGGTTCGATATTGCGATCGTCAAGGGATTGGGCGCGCTGTGCTGGGATGAAAACGGAAAAGAGTACATCGACATGACCTCGGGTATTGGCGTCAACGCGTTCGGCTACAGCGATCCCGTCTGGGCGGACGCCGTATGCGAGCAGGCGCACCTGCTCCAGCATACCTCGAACCTCTACTATACCGCACCCTGTGCGGAGCTCGCCGAGATCCTCTGCACCCGCACCGGTATGAGTAAAGTATTTTTCGGCAACTCGGGCGCAGAAGCCAACGAGTGCGCCGTCAAAATCGCGCGTAAATATGCCGCTGAGCACAAGGGCGAGGATTACTACAACATCATCACTTTTAACAAGAGCTTCCACGGACGTACCCTGACCACCCTCGCGGCGACCGGTCAGGACGGTTTCCATCATCTGTTTACCCCGCTGACCGAGGGTTTCCTCTACGCCGACGCGGACGATATCGAGGGCTTTCAAAAGCTGATCAAAGAGAACAAGGTCGCGGGCGTATTGCTCGAGACCATCCAGGGCGAGGGCGGCGTCAATATGATGTCCGGCGACTTCCTTAAAGCGGTCGAAAAAACCTGCGACGATAATGATATTATTTTCATGATCGATGAGGTCCAGACCGGCAACGGCAGAACCGGCTCGCTCTATTCCTATCAGCAGTTCGATCTTCACCCCGATGTGGTCACCACTGCAAAGGGTCTGGCGGGAGGACTTCCGATGGGTGCTTGCCTGATGAATGAAAAAACGGCAGAAGTCCTCTCATACGGCGACCACGGCTCCACCTTCGGCGGCAATCCCGTCTGCGCGGCGGCGGCGATCTCCGTGCTCAGCCGCATGGACGATGCTTTCCTCAGCGAAGTGCAGAAGAAGGGCGATTATATCCGCGAAAAGCTGACCGCGGCAGGCTATGCTGTCAGCGGCATGGGACTGATGGTCGGCATCACAACCGCAAAGCCCGTCGGCGAGGTCATCGCCGCGTGTATTGAAAACGGCGTCCTCTGCCTCTCAGCGAAAGACAAACTGAGATTGCTCCCGCCGCTGAATACCACGTGGGATCAGCTTGAAAAAGCGATCGACGTTATCATTGGCGCATTGAACGAATAACCGAGGTAATACATATGAACCTGAACAACAAACATTTTCTGAAATTACTGGACTTCACCCCCGCAGAGATTGAGGGGCTGATCGACCTTGCCGCCGATCTGAAAGCAAAGAAAAAGGCAGGGATCTCCCACCGTATGTGCGAGGGCAAAAGCATCGCCCTGATTTTTGAGAAGACCTCCACCCGCACCCGCTGTGCCTTCGAGGTAGCGGCGGCGGATCTCGGGATGCACCCGACCTATCTCGACCCCTCGGGCTCGCAGATCGGCAAAAAAGAGTCCATCGCCGATACAGCGCGCGTGCTGGGTAGGATGTACGATGCAATCGAGTACCGCGGCTTCGGTCAGGAGATCGTCGAGGAACTGGCAAAATACGCCGGCGTCCCGGTCTACAACGGTCTGACCAACGAATTCCACCCCACCCAGATCCTCGCCGATTTTCTCACCATCCGCGAGCATTTCGGCGCACTCAAGGGCAAAAAACTCGTCTATATGGGCGACGCGCGCTACAATATGGGCAACTCCCTGATGGTCGGTGCGGCGAAGATGGGAATGCACTTTGTCGCCTGCGCGCCGAAGAAATATTTCCCGAATGCGGAGCTGATCGCACAGTGTCAGGCGATCGCCGCCGAGACCGGCGCTGTGCTGGAATTCATCGAAGATCCGATGACGGCGACGAAGAATGCCGACGTCATCTATACCGACGTATGGGTCAGTATGGGCGAGCCGGACGCAGTATGGGAGGAGCGCATCGGCGACCTCAGCCCCTACAGAGTTACGGCGGAGCTGATGGATAACGCCGGTGCACAGTGCCGCTTTATGCACTGTCTGCCCGCGTTCCACGACCTGAACACCACCATCGGCAAACAGATCCACGACAAATTCGGCATCGACTGCATGGAGGTCACCGACGAGGTGTTCGAGAGCGAGCAGTCGATCGTATTCGACGAAGCCGAGAACCGTATGCACACCATCAAGGCGGTCATCGCCGCGACTTTGGGCTTCCTTTGGTAAAGGGAGCTGTCAGCGAAGCTGACTGAGGAATTGTATCAATGTGCGAGCAGAGCGAGTAACCGAATGAATACAATAAAGGCGACGCAGGTTTTTCTGCGCCGCCTTTAGTTATGCTTTTCTTCTCAGCGTTTTGAGATATGCTTTTTGATCCTCCGTCACGCGGTAGGATTCCACCGCCTTTTGGATTGCTTTGTTATGTGTCCACTTATCCAATTTGCGGCTTTTGATGTACGGTAATGCCGCGTCGTACTGCTTTGCGAGCGCTGTCGCAAAGTACCACGCGACCATCATGTTGACGTAGTATTCGTCGCTCCTGACAGCGGCGACTTTATCGAGATAGCCTGCATCAAATCGTTCGTCGAGGAACAGATTCATCAGGCAGAGGATCGCATAGCGCACGGTGTAGGGATGGCTGTCATGGATCCATTTGTCGATATACGGCAGCAGTCGCCGGGGATCTTTGTCGAATGCTTTCAAGCGCATCGAATCCGTCAGCGCCCAGCTGTTGAGATGCGGCAGCAGTCGTTCTGTTTCCTTGATCGCCTTATCAAAATCTTTGATATTTGCTAAGAGAAAGCTGTGCAGGCTGTATTCCTCAAAGTAGATGTGCGGCAGATCGGCTATAAAATCCGCCGCCTGAGCCGTCCCTCTCAATTCCTTTGCCAACGCGCGCAGTGCGGGAATGCGGATACCGATAATGCTGTCGGGATCGACGGAGGGATTCAGCTTGATCGACCCCTCCCGATATCCCGCATCCTGCAGGGCGAAAAGCCTTTTCTGAATCTCTGTCATCGTGTCAGATACTCATGCGCCGCAGTCGCCGCGATCGCGCCGTCCGAGCAGGCAGTGACGATCTGTCTGAGGTGCTTCTGTCGGGTGTCGCCCGCCGCGAAAAGTCCCTCGGTCTTGGCGCGCATCTCGTCGTCCGTCAGGATATAGCCGTTCTCGTCCAGCTCGACGATGTTCGCGAAGACGTCGTTGTCAGGGATCAGTCCGATTGCCTCGAATATGCCGCTGACTTCCAGATCATAGACTTCCTCTGTGTCGAGATTCTTGACCGTCAGCGCGCTGACACGCTTGTCGCCCTTGATCTCGATCGGGATATGCCGCGGCGTCAGATGAACGTTGTCGATATTTTCCAGCGCATCCATATAGCTCTTGGTTGCGGTGGGGTAAAGGCGGCGATAAATGAGATAGACCTCCTCACAGAGGTTCGATAGATAGATCGCGTCGCCCAGCGCCGAGTTGCCTGCGCCGATGACTGCGACCTTCTTTTTGCGGAAGAACCCGCCGTCGCATACCGCGCACCAACTGATTCCCCTGCCGCGCAGCTTTTCCTCGCCCTCAATGCCGAGTTCTCTGCGGCGCACGCCGTTCGCGATGATGACCGCCTTCGCTTCGATCGTTTCCACGGGGGTGGAGATCGTGAAGACCCCGTCGTTCTTTTCAACGCGGGTAACGTCGCCGTACTTGCTCTCGACGCCCAGCGCGTCGACCTGTGCTTTCATGTTCGCCGCCAGTTCAAAGCCCTCGATCTCCTTGACCGAAGGGTAATTCTCGATCTTTGCGGTCAGCGCCGCCTGTCCGCCGAAACCGGCTTTCTCGATGATCACGGTCTTAAGTCCCGACCGTGCGGCATAGACCGCTGCCGTCATCCCGGCAACGCCCCCGCCGATAATCGCTAAATCATACATGCTGTAACACCTCTTTCAGAAGATTGGAAAATTAATAGTTTGTCTATGGATTTATAAGGATCATTGTGTTACAATAATAAAAAACACAGGAGGTAAATTATTATGGCAACAGAACATCTGACAGAAAATAATTTTGAACAAGCGATTGCAAACGGCGTCACCCTGGTCGATTTCTTTGCGACATGGTGCGGACCGTGCAAGATGCTGTCCCCGATCGTCGAGGAGATCGCCGCCGAGAGCGACGGCAGCTTTTCCGTTTACAAGGTCGATATCGACGAGGCGGACGGGATCGCGATGGATTTCGGTATCATGAGCGTCCCCACCCTGATCGTATTTAAGGACGGCGCAGAGGCTGAGCGCATGATCGGCGTCCGTCCCAAGGCTGAGATCCTTGATACCGTCAAAAAGCTTGTCGGCTGATTTGCATTGATATTCTACAGAAACACCCACTGCGGTTATTGTATCCGTAGTGGGTGATTTTCATGCGTCGGGTTATTCGTAGTGGAAATGCTTTTTGATCGCCGTGAAAGATTCGTCCGAGATCACGTGTTCCATCCTGCAAGCATCCTCAGCGGCAACATCCTCATTGACGCCGAGATCCTTGAGAAAGCGCGTCAGCAGCAGATGACGTTCATAGATTTTCTCGGCAACCTCTCTGCCGGTATCGGTCAGGCTGATTCCGCCGCCGTCGCCGACGGTGACAAAGCCGCCGCTGCGGAGCAGCCCGACAGCTCTGCTGACAGACGGCTTAGAAAAGCCCATGTGTTCGCCGATATCGATCGCGCGGACAAAGCTCTTTTGTTCGGATAAAATCAGTATCGTTTCCAGATACATCTCGCCGGATTCCTGTAAGTGCATAGGGTCATCCTCCTGTCTGAGCCGGACTGATCGCCGGCAACAATTATATTGTACTATATATGCGCCAAAAAATCAATCACCCAAACTGATTTCTGTATTAATTATATTTGATAAAATATAATTTGTCAAGATATATTTAATAAAAATTATCCGCCTCTCTCATAAAAATGAAAGAGGCGGTCGCAAATACCAAATATAATCTGATCAGTTCGGGTTTTCGTCGTCGGAGCGGTCGTCGATGATATCGGCGATGATCTCGCGCTCGTCCATGTGATACTTAACGCCGCGGATCTCCTGATAATCCTCGTGACCCTTGCCCGCCAGCACGATGATATCGCCGTCCTCGGCGTTCTCGATGCAGTAGCGGATCGCATCGATGCGATTGGGGATGACAACATAGTTGCCGCCTACCTTATCCAGCCCGATCTTGATATCCGCGATGATGTCCATCACGTCCTCATAGCGGCTGTTGTCCTCGGTGACGACAGAAAGGTCAGAGAGCTTGCCGGAAACCTCGCCCATCTCATAGCGGCGGGATTTCGGACGGTTGCCGCCTGCGCCGAACATGGTGATCAGGCGGTGGGGCTTGTATTCTCTCAGGGTGCTGAGCACGTTCTCCATCGATACGGCGTTGTGCGCATAATCGATCAGCATGGTGTAGCTGCCGGGAACGGGTACGACCTCGACCCTGCCCTTGACCTTGACGGCGGACAATCCGCGCAGGATATCCTTGTCCTCGATGTCGAAGTGACGGCATACGGCGATCGCCGCAAGCGCGTTGTATACTGAGAAGCGGCCGGGGATCGCAACGTCGACGTCAAGCTCCTTTGCGCCGGTGGTCTTGAAGTGAACGCCGATAAAGCCCGATTTTGCAACCAGCTCGTCGCCGTGCGCGACCAGATCCGCATTTTCGCTGTAGCCGTAGGTTTCGATCGAACAGGTGTGTCCCTCGATGATCGCCTCGGCATTCTCGTCGTCGATATTGATGATGCCCTGCTTGCAGCGCTTGAACAGCAGGCTCTTGCAGGCGAGGTACTCCGCCATATCCTTGTGCTCGCTGTCGCCGATATGGTCGCTGGAGAAATTGGTGAAGATACCGTAGTCAAAGAGGATCCCGTCGGTGCGGTGCCATTTCAGTCCCAGCGACGACGCCTCGATGACCATCGCCTTGCAGCCCTCGTCGATCATGCGGCGCATCGCCTGCTGGATCTCGTAGCTTTCGGGCGTGGTGTTGTTGGTTTTGTAGATTCTGCCGCCGATCAGAATGCCCAGCGTGCCGATAGTGCCGGTCTTGATACCGGCGGTCTCGAGGATCGAGCGGATCATCGCGACGGTCGTGGTCTTGCCCTTGGTGCCGGTGACCGCGATCGTCTTGAGCTGTTCGGCGGGTCTGCCGAAGTATTCGACCGACATTCTCGCCAGCGCCGCGCGCGAATCCTTGACGCGGATGGTGGTGACGCCGTCATAGCGGATCCCTGTGTCCTCGACGACCAGCGCCTTTGCGCCGCGCTCAACGGCGTCGGGAATGAATTTGTGGCCGTCTACGTTATATCCCTTCAATGCGACGAATACACATCCCGGAACGACCTTGCGGCTGTCATAGATGACGTCCTTGATCTCAACATCGATCGAACCCGAGTCGGTGATATAGTCGCATTTCTGCATCAATTCTAATAGTTTCATCGTAACCTCCGAAAGCGGGACGCAGCCGTCCCGATCAAAATACCCTTATATTATACATATAAATATACGCGGATGTCAATGTGCTATTTTTGCTCTTTCGGGCACTTTTAGTAAAAATATACGAAAATAATGCAGCAGCTTGTAAGAAAGCGGTTTTGTTTCGAAATTAGAATTAAAAACAGCTCGCCTGCAAAGAACTGTCCGACCTATGCCGATATATGTTTGACAAGTTGCACAAAAGCAAATTTTCCGAAATGCACAAATGACAAACCTGCTGTTTGTGAGAAATACCCATAATATAAAAATTCAATTGTTAAAATCAACAAAAATCAAAAAGATAATTAATGCTTTAGATAAAAAGTACAAAGGGAGTTGAAATCACACCCATGGTTATGGTAAAATTTATACAGTGATAAGGTGCGGCCGGTCCGGATTCTCGGTCGAACCTCACAAAAAAATTTTTGAAAGAAGGAAATCCATTATGAAAAAGTTTTTGGCGCTGCTTTTAGCAGTACTGATGCTGGCTTCTATCCTCGTTGCCTGCGGTGGCGGCGGCGATAAGAAAACCAGCGACGGCGGCGATGCTTCGATCGATATCGAGGACGGCGCTAAGCTGTTAGTATGGGCTCCTGATAAGGCGATCGACCTGACCAAGGAACTCTGCGAAGCATTCAAGAAGGAACATTCCGACAAGAACATCACCATCGATGTACAGGTTCAGAGCGAATCTGAGGCTGCAACTCAGGTCCTGAACGATAAGGACGCTGCTGCTGACGTTTTCGGTTTTGCAAGCGACCAGTTCAACAAGCTGATGACAGCGAACGCCCTGGCTCCCGTATTCGATCCCGATGATATCATCGATCGTAACTCCGAGGCTTCCGTAAAGGCTGCTACCGGTTCCGACGGCGCTCTCTATGCGTTCCCCGAGACCGACGATAACGGTTACTTCCTCGTTTATGACAAGAGCATCATCTCCGACGAGCAGGCTGCTTCTTTCGAGGGTATCCTCGAAGCTTGCCGCAAGGCGGGTAAGAAGTTCGTCATGGACGCCGGTAACGGTTACTACTCCTGCATCTTCATCTTCACCGGCGGTTTGACCCTGGAAGGCACAGATGCAGAAGGCACCCAGCAGTTCAACAGCTACGACGAAGAAGCAGTTGTCGATTCTCTGGAAGCATTCGCAAACCTGTTCCACGACTACAGTGACGTATTCCTCTCCTCTGAGGTTGCTAAGATCCCGACCGGTATGGCTGCTGATCCTCAGATCGTTGCTGCCGGTATCGACGGCACATGGGATACCAACGCTATCAAGGAAGCTCTGGGCGACAACTACGGCGCTGCTAAGCTCCCGACCGTCAAGATCAAGGGCGAAGACAAGCAGATGATCTCTCTGCACGGCTACAAGCTCATCGGCGTAAACGCTGTTTCCGAGTATCCGAACGCTGCTCAGGCTCTGGCTGACTTCCTCACCAACGAGGAATCTCAGATCAAGCGTGCCGAGGGTCTTGGCTGGGGTCCCTCCAACACCAAGGCTAAGGAAGACAAGTCCGTCACAGACAGCCCCTCCATTTCCGCTGCTCTGGCTCAGTCCGAGAACTCTGTCGCTCAGGTTAACATGTCCGATACCTTCTGGTCTCCGATGGCTACCTTGGGTAACACCCTCTGGAAAGACAAGGACTACAGCAGAGATACCATTAAGGCGAACTTCCAGAAGACCATCGCCAGCATCAAGGACGAATAATCTTTGAGACAGCTTTTGGCAAACTCTCTATTTAGCTGAATGATTTCGGGAGGGCGGCGCCCGAAATGCGTCCGCCCTCCCTCATACAATTGCTTTGTTACTGTATACCCTTTTATCGTCTGTTAAGTATACGGTTTCCATTTAACAGACGATAAAAGACATAACTTCAAGCTGGGAGTTGAACTGATGAAATATATTGATTATGTACAGCTCAACCCGTTCCAAAAAATCTGGTACAACTTAAAGACCTTCTTTATCGCGCTTCCGGGCAACATCGTCAAGATCTGCAAGGCTATCGGCAGATTCTTCAAGAAACTCGGTCTCGGCATCGGCAAGGGCGTAGCGGGCTACTTCTCCAGATTTGTCAAGGGCGACTGGGCTACAAAACTTTCCTATATCATCATGGGCTTCGGCAACATGATGAAAGGCCAAATTGTTAAAGGCTTGATCTTCCTCGCGACAGAGGTTGCGTTCATTGCCTTTATGATTTTCTTCGGCGCAAACAAAATCTACAACCTCGGTTTCTTCAGCGGCGGCACGATCGGCTTCAACGGCGAAGACTACTGGGTTGACAAAGACGGCGTAAGTATTGCGATCTCTCACGGACGTCCGGTCGCTCACGTAAGAGCGGACGACTCCATGCAGCTGTTGCTTTACGGCGTCATGACCTTGATTATTATTGCGGTATTCCTGGTAATCTACTTCGCAAGCGTCAAGTCTGCGTATAAAGTAGAGCAGCAGGTCGCGGCAGGCGAAAAGCCCGCGACATTCGGACAGGAAATGAAGGCATTCGCTGATGAGAAGTTCCACATCACTCTTCTCTCGTTCCCCTGCCTGACCATCTCTCTGTTCACCATCATGCCGCTGATCTTTATGATCCTGATTGCGTTCACCAACTACACCAAGAGCACCCCGTTCTTCGGCTGGGTCGGACTGCAGACCTTCTCGGAAGTATTCCAGACCACCGGCGGCGCAAACAAGGGCGAAACCTTTATTGAATTGACAAAATGGACGCTGCTGTGGGCTGTCTGCGCTACCGTCCTCAACTACATCCTCGGCATGATCGTTGCTCTGCTTATTAACAAGAAGGGCATCAAGCTGAAGGCTCTGTGGAGAACCATGTTCGTTATCACCGTTGCGGTTCCTCAGTTCGTATCTCTGCTTCTGATGCAGCAGATGCTCGAAGGAAACGAATTCGGCGCGATCAACCAGCTCCTGAAAGGACTTGGGTGGCTCGCCTCAGACGGCGGAACGGTCCAGTACATAGACTTCCTTGGCAACGCCAATAAATGGATACCGCGATTGACGGTTATCGTCGTCAATATCTGGGTCGGTATTCCTTACACCATCCTGATCACCTCCGGTATTTTGATGAACATCCCGGCGGATCTGTACGAGAGTGCGACCATCGACGGCGCAGGCCCGACGAGAACCTTCTTCAGCATCACCCTGCCCTACATGCTCTTCGTCACTACTCCGTACCTGATCACTACCTTCATCGGCAACATCAATAACTTTAACGTTATCTACCTGTTGGTCGGTGAACAAAGCTCCGTTGACCTACATAACGCAGGCTATACCGACTTGCTTGTCACATGGCTGTTCCGTATGTCAACGAGTACGGGCGAGTATAATACCGCGGCGGCTGTCGGTATCTTGGTATTCATCGTCTGCGCGACCGTATCGCTGCTGACGTTCAACCTTACCAAGTCTGCTAAGAACGAGGAGGAATTCTCATGATTAAAAGTTATAAAGCGCGTAGAACCGTTGTTAATGCTTTAATTTACGTTCTCCTCGGCGGCCTCGGTCTTATCTGGGTATCCCCTCTGGTTTATCTGGTCATGCATTCCTTCCGCGGCGGTAAAGCGGAGCTTGCTACCACGATCATTCCCAAGGAGTGGACGCTGGACAACTATGCAAAAGTTTTCAGCCCCCCCGATCCTAACGTAGTTAACTTCCCGCAGTGGTTCATGAATACATTTATCATCGCGATCTTCAGCTGTATCATTTCCACCCTTGCGGTTCTTATGGTTTCCTATGCCTTCAGCCGTCTGCGCTTCAAGGCCAGAAAACCCCTCATCAACGTCGGCATGATCCTGGGTATGTTCCCCGGTTTCATGACCATGATCGCTATCTACTATCTGATGAAGGCGATGGGCCTTTTGGCTATGCCCAAGGTCGCTCTGATCATCTGCTACTCTGCAGGTGCAGGTCTCGGCTATCAGATCAGTAAAGGCTTCTTTGATACCATCCCGCGTGCGCTGGATGAAGCGGCGACCATCGACGGCGCTACCAGAAACCAGATCTTCTGGAAGATCATTCTTCCGATGTCTAAGCCTATCCTGGTATACACCGTTCTGACCTCCTTCATCGGTCCTTGGACAGACTTCATTCTGGCGAAGATCATCGTCGGCGCACAGGGTCCCGAACATTATACGGTTGCGATCGGTCTGCAAAAGCTGGTCGGCTTGGAATACAAGTCCCAGCACTACCGCGAGTTCCTCGCCGGTTCCGTTATCGTTGCCGTACCGATTACCGCCCTGTTCCTGTTCATGCAGAGATATTATGTTGAAGGCGTTACCGCCGGCGGCGTAAAGGGCTAATCATTCCTACGAAAAAGGGGCGGAGTTTCCTCCGCCCTTTCATTGTACTTACGATGAATATTCCGACCGCTGTACAAAACATTCCGAATTGTTCGGCGCTCAGCATATCCACCTCAATAATCTGATAAGAAAACGGTGATCCTATGAAAAAACTATTAGCTATATTACTCGCAGTCGCAATGCTGACAAGCGTACTTGCCGCCTGCGGCGACAAAAGCTCCGAACAAAAAGGCAGCTCCGACAGTAAATCCACCGCAGCTGATCCTGTCGAAAGCCTGACTGCGGAGAAATCGACCGACAAATACCGCTCCTATTATCAGGTATGGATCGGCGCGTTCAACGATTCCAACGATGACAAGATCGGCGACATTCCCGGCATTATCGAAAAGCTCGACTATATCAACGACGGCGACCCTAACTCAGGCGACGATCTCGGCGCTGACGGTATCTGGCTGTCCCCGATGATGCCTTCCTCTACCTATCATAAGTACAACGTCGAGGATTACTATAACATCGATCCCGATTTCGGTACGCTCGATGATTTTGATAAGCTCCTCAAAGAGTGCCACGATCGCGGCGTTGTTGTGATCATCGACCTCGTTGTCAACCACGCCGGTGCGGATCATGAGTACTTCCAGAAGGCGTGCGACGAGATCCGCGCGGGCAAAACCGACGGTTATGCCAAATATTTCAACTTCTCAAAGACGCAGGACGCCGTTTACCAGCACCCCGTATCCGGCTCCGATTACTACTATCAGGGCGATTTCTGGGATCAGATGCCCGACTGGAACTTGAGCTACGACGGCACCCGCAAGTATTTTGAGGACGTCGTGAAATTCTGGCTTGACCGCGGCGTCGACGGCTTCCGTCTTGATGCAGTCAAGTATTTTGACGACGACAATACCGACGGCCCCGAATTCATGAAGTGGTTCTACGACATGGCGAAGGGCTACAAGGAGGACGTCTACATGGTCGGCGAGGACTGGACCGACGTCAACTCTGATATCTACGAGATGTACGAGACCGGCATCGACAGCCTCTTCAACTTCAAGTTTGCGAACAACGGTGGCGAGTACATGACCGCTGCATCCGCGATCGGCGAGTTCGCCAAGAAGCTCCAGAAGTATGATAACAATATCAAAGAGCATAACGAGAACGCCATCAACGCCAACTTCCTGACCAACCACGACATGAATCGTCTGGGAAGCATGGTCTATGAGGATGAGAACAAACAGCTCGCGGCATTGTATATGCTTTCCCCCGGCAACTCCTTCACCTACTACGGCGAGGAGATCGGCATCGAGACCGAGGGTCAGGACGATAAGTATAAGCGAACCGCGATGGTATGGGACAGCGACAACCTGCCCGAGATCCTGACCGAAGGCGTCGGCGCTGAGGATACCGCTCCCCTGGGCGGCGTCAAGCAGCAGCTCGACGACGAGAACAGCCTGTTCAATACTTACCGCAAGCTGATCAAGATCCGCATGCAGAACCCCGAGATCGCCCGCGGCAATATCACCGAGCTTGCGTCCTTTAACGACAGCGACTGCGCCGGCTATATCATCGATTACAACGGCTCGCGCGTCATGATCATCCATAACGTATCCGACAACGACAAAGAGCTGACCATCGACATGATCGACAGCCCCGAGCTGCGCGGCTGGACGGTCGCAAAGGAGAAAAGCGCAGGGATCTCTGCCGAGCTTGACGGCACAACGCTGAAGCTCCCCGCAAAAACCTCCGTCGTCCTCAAAGAAAACAAATAAACGGTAACCGTACGACAAAAACGCCCGCTGATAGATTCAGCGGGCGCTGTTTTTTCAGCTTTCCGTCTATTCGACTGAGATATCTGCCCGGCTTCGGGAATCCGTCAATATCTTCGCAAACATTCCGAAAAAGTCCCTACACGCACCGACAATCGTAATTCCTCTTGATAGCTATAATAGAGGCACACCTCTATTTCTATGCAAAAGGAAGGCTGAATATGTCAATCATCGAAACCGTCAAGTCAGGACCGTCGCTGAGGCGCAAAAGCAGTTCACGCCGCCGCATGAAGGGCGCGACAAAGGAATTTGCCGTACATATATCCTATTTTATCAGCGGCGTTCTGATATCCCGCGGCGCGATGCTCGGCTCCATGTCGCCGTTCGGCGCGTCATTCTGTGCGGCAATCCCGTTTTCTTATCTGCCGGCAGGCGTGTTGGGAACAGCGCTGAGTTATCTCTTTCTCTCGCCGCTCGATTCCTTCCGCTATATCGCGGTGGTGATCTCCGTCGGTGCGGTTCGGTGGATTCTGAACGAGATCAAAAAGATCTCCATGAACCGATTCTTTCCCTCGGCAGTCGCATTTTTGCCGGTTTTCGCGACGGGGCTGGCGCTGACCTTCAGCCCCCAAAGCGAGATCACCGAAGTATTCGAGTGCTTTGTCGAGGGATTATTAGCTGCCGCGGGCGCGTATTTCATGAGCCGCACCGTCACCCTCGGCTATTCCCGACGAACCCTGACGGGCTTCAATCAGCAGGAGCTCGCCTGCATCGTCATGACGGGCTGTATCCTGCTGTTATCATTCAGTACGCTCACCTTCGGAAATGTGTCCGTCGGCAGGATCTTGGCGGTGCTGACCGTGATGATCTTTGCGCGCTACGGCTTTGTCAAGGGCGGCAGCGTTGCGGGGATCGCGACGGGGATCGTCTTTGCGCTGGCGGATCATGATTTGCTGTTCTTAGCGGGCGGCTACCCGCTGAGCGGACTGATCGGCGGGTTGATGGCGCCGATGGGCAAGGTCGCCGTCGTGCTGACTGCGCTCGTCTGTAACGGCATGATGTCCTTTGCGTCCGACGACGCTTCCCTGACGATCGCCGTCACGGTCGAGACCCTGATCGCCTCGGGCGTCTTTCTGCTGATCCCGAAGGAAGCGGGGCAGTTTTTCTCGGCAGCGTTCAGCGACGATGCGGCTCAGCTCTCTAACGAAGCCATCCGCCGCAACGTCACTATGCGCCTTTCCCATTGTTCCAAGGCGCTGGAAAACGTTTCCTCCTGCGTCAATTCGGTTTCCGAGCGCCTGGGCAGGCTCTATGAATCCAACGCCGACTGGATCTATGACCATGCCGCTGAGGAGACCTGCACGAACTGCGGACTGCGCGTCTATTGCTGGGAGAAAGAGCGCGCCATGACATCGGACGATCTCCACCGCCTGACGCCGCTTCTCAAAGAAAACGGCTTTGTCAAAGAACGCGACATTGAAGACAATTTTCTCAAGCGCTGCTGTAAATCCTCAGAGCTTGCGGGCAGTATCAACCGCAGCTACAAGGAGTACCTCTCGCTGGAGGCCGCCCGCCGCAGGGTGACGCAGGTGCGATCGGTCGTCGCGGGACAGTTCGCAGGGCTGTCCGATATCCTGCACGATCTGTCCGAGGAGTTCGAGGAGGTCGACAGCTTTGACACCGCCGCGTCCGAGAAGATCATCGCCGCCCTGACCGAGCTTGGCTTGGTCGTCGTTGACTGCTCCTGCAAGCGCAAATCCGGTCGCGGGATGACTGCCGAGCTGGAGCTTGCCGTCGGCAAAAAGACCGCGATCTCCAAATCTCAACTGACCCGCGAGGTCGGCAAGGCGTGCGGCAGATACTTTTCCTCGCCGACCATCAGCTTTGAGGGCGACCGTGCGCGGGTGACCCTCTGCGAATTGCCGCTCTACGACCTTGAGATCGGCTCGGCACAGCACGTGTGCAACGACGGCGAGCTGTGCGGCGACTGTCTGAACTATTTCAATAACGGTGAGGGCAGTACCGTCGCTATCATCTCTGACGGCATGGGAACCGGCGGCCGCGCGGCGGTCGATTCCAATATGGCGGTCAGCATCATGACCAAGCTCTGCAAAGCGGGGCTGAGCTACGATTGCTCTCTCTCGGTCGTCAATTCCTCTTTGATGATCAAAAGCGAGGAGGAGTCGCTCGCGACCCTCGATATGCTCGATTTCAACCTGTTCACAGGCCGCGCCCGCCTGATGAAAGCCGGCGCCTGCACGACCTATATCAAAAAGAGCTCCAAGCTGATGAAAAAGGACCTGCCATCCCTGCCGCTCGGCATCCTTAATGAGAGTAAGCTCATCAAAGAGGACGTCAGCCTGAACGCCGACGATGTGATCGTCATGGTGTCCGACGGTGTGATGATCGGGACAACCGAATGGCTCGAAAAGCTGATCCTCTCCTTCCGCGAAGGCAGCGCCGAACAGCTTGCCGCCGCGATCGTTGACGAAGCGTCCCGCCGCCGCAGAGGCGACCACGACGACGACATCACCGCCATCGCTCTGCGCGTGGTAGAGAATGCTTGACTCTATCTCAAAGCGAACGCAAATAAGAAATCCCGCCTGTCAGAAGGCGGGATTTTTGCTTATGTTATCGGTTGTCATAATCCTCTCTGAGGATCGCGCGCATGACACAGTCGCAGACGCCCTGATTGTTGCGGCTGCCCTGGCGCATAGTACCCTCATATTTCAGTCCGCATTTTTCCATCACGCGTCCGGATTTGGGATTATTCGGGTCGTGGGTCGCCTGAATGCGGTTCATGCCGACCTCCTCAAAGAGGAAGCGGATGACCTCTTTGAACGCTTCGGGCATGATCCCTTTGCCCCAGAATCGGTCGCTCAGGCAGTAGCCGATCTCACAGCTCGCGATATCCTCGCGCATACTGATGACGTCGATCGCGCCGATCGCCTCGTGCGTTTCTTTCCATTCGATGATCCAGTTGTATTTATCGTCGGCGTAGCTGTCGACGATCCATTTTATGTAACCCCGTACATCCTCGATACAGGTGTACGGCTGCCATGTCAGATAGCGGGTGACTTCCTCGCTCTGCTCCCAGTTGCGGAACATATCCTCCGCATCCTCTGTGCGATAACGCCTGAGGATCAGCCGCTCGGTGTTAAGCGTCACCGTACCCTTGTGATTCATAAAAAGCTCCTTTCTATAGAATGGGGGAGGGAAAAGTCCCTCCCCGACGTTGATTTGTTTGATGACTTATTGCCTGATCAGCAGGAAGCTGCGCGGCAGGATCTTGACAAAGCCGTCGCCGCTCTCATAGCCGCCCAGCGTGTATACATTTTCCGCGCCGCTCATGTCGTAGTCTACCTGCGCGTCGTTATCGGACGGGTTGAAGAATGCGGTGAATTCACCCCTGCGGTAAACAAAGGGGAATTCATGACTTTTGCCGTAGACGACCTCGATCTCGCTGTCGTTTGAAAGGCTCGGGTTCGCCTTTCTCAGCGCGATCAGCGCCTTGAGGTTTTCATAAATGCTGTCGGGATCACCCTGCTGTTTTTCGACTGTCGGCGCATCCTCGCTGCGGTCGATCGGCAGATACAGCATATCCTCGTCACTGTCGGAGAAGCCCGCGTTTTTCTCGCTGTTCCACTGCATCGGCGTGCGCGATCCGGTGCGCGAGAAACCGCCCTCCTTCGAGATCAGGTCGGTGCGGTAGCGCATACCGATCTCATCGCCGTAGTAGATGAACGGCACGCCGGGCATGGTCATCATGAAGGCGTGGCTGAGGCGGATCATCCAGTCGCTCATGTAAAACGGTGCGCGCGGCATATCGTGGTTGTTGGTGATAAAGCAGATGTAGCCGTGATCCTTTGAGCAGTTGTACCCGAGGAAGTAGTCGGCGAGGAATTCCTCGATGTCGCCGTGGCTGTGATCGGCAAAGAAGCTTTGGTTATCGTCGCCGATCTTCTTGCGGAAAAGGCTGTTGTAGCCGTTGCCGTGGTGGTCAAGATAAAAGTCCCCGTGGAAGCCCGCGTTGACGATCGCGCGCTGGGGATTGCTCCATTCGGAGATCATCACCGCGTTGGGGTAATCGCGGTCGAGCATCTCGCGCATATTGCGCCAGATCTTCGCGGTCGCGATCTTTTCATCGTCGTTCTTGACCAGCGAATCCGCCATATCGACGCGAAAGCCGTCGATCCCTTTATCCAGCCAAAACCGCATGATATCCTTGAGCGCATCGACGGTCGCCCACGCTTCGGGCGAATCCGAGCTCTTCTGCCACGCGGGATGGGTGACTTTGTAAAAGCCGTAGTTGAGCGCAGGCTGGGACGAAAAGTAGTTGACCAGATAATTGCCGTCGCGCTCGCAGATACCGCACATCAGCCGATAATCCGTCGGCGCTTCCCAGACGCAGTCGGTGAAGATGTAGCGGTCGTCAAACTCCGTCGGATAAGCATTTTTCGCCGCTTGGAACCACTCGTGCGTGTCGCTGGTATGACCGGGGACCAAGTCCATCAGGATCTTCATATCGCGCTTGTGCGCTTCGCTCAGAAGATGCTCAAAGTCATCCATCGTGCCGTAGCGGGGCGCGATTTTTTTGTAGTCGCGCACATCATAGCCCGCGTCGAGAAACGGCGAGTCGTAGATGGGGTTGATCCAGATCGCGTTGCAGCCGAGGTCCTTGATATAATCGAGCTTCAGGGTGATGCCCAGCAGATCGCCGATACCGTCCGAATTGGTATCATAGAAGCTCTGCGGATAGATTTGATAGAATACGCTGTTTTTCAACCAGTCAGTCATGTTATCCTCCGAAAAATCCTTATGTAATCTACCTAAATTCTACACGTTCCGACAACCGATGTCAACACGGGTAACCAACTTTTTCCTCTTGAATAGGATAATATTGACATCCAGAAAAAATCACTTGAAAGAGTCGCTGCGGATGACTAAGATAGACGGTAGAAGAATCGGGTAATTTGCTGAAACGGGTTGAAGAGGAGGAGCGAGCATGACAATAGACCGATTGGGCGAGGGAATGATATTGGTCACCCTGATGAACGACGATATGAGCCGGTACAGTCTTGATTTCAAAGAAGAAGCCGACGGCGAACGTACGCGGCGCGGGCTGACCCGCCTGATGTATCGCGTCGGCGAGGAATGCGGGCTGAACCACCGCGACAAATGCTATCTGATAGAGGCGCTTCCGGGCAAGGAAAGCTGTCTTCTGATCATTTCCGTCCGGGCGAAAAAGGCGCGCCGCCGCTATCGGATCAAGCGCGAGAACCGCGTCGATTGCTGTCGCTTTCTGTCGCTCGACGATCTGCTTCTGTGGATGAACCGCCCCGAAAGCAGCCGTCTCGGATATGCGCTGTATCAGACCGGCGACTACTATCTCCTGCCCGATTATCCGTTGTCAAAAGCCGAGCGATCAATCCTCAACGAGTACGGCAGCGTCACGCATGAAAGCCCGATTGCCGTCGCCCGCATCCGAGAACACGGCATCTTACTGCGCGAGCATCCCCGCCGGCATTATTTCAAATACGCGTCAAGAGCTGCCATATAAGCAGCAGGGCTGTGACTGTCGGCAACGCTGCACCGCGGAATCCCCTGTGCGGGCGCAAGAAATGCGCCGATATCCATCCCGCTCGAGAGAAAATCACTCAGCCCCGCGAACTCGGACACCATCGCGTCCATCATGATATCGCCGGTGCTTTCGTCAGCCTCGTCAGCGAGGATCTGTGCGACCGTCAGCATATAGTCGCACAGCGTCATCTCATGCTTGCCGATGGGATGCCGCCGTTCGTAGTAGGCGTGGACATTGGGTGCAAGCCGCATCGCGGCGCAAAGGAACCCTTCGGCGGCCTCCCCTGACGAAAATCCGATGTAGTCCTCTCCGGTCATGATCTTGTACCGATTGCGGATATCGCCGCTGTCGGACAGGCTGATGGTGCGCCCGTATTTGGTATATCCCCAGCCCGAGAGCGGCACACGGGTAAAAAAGTCCTCGTCGCGCACCAGATTGAAGATCGTGCTGTATCGCGCGCCCTTGACAGAAACACAGGTATTCGGCGCGGCAAAGGTGTAGGCACGAACTGCGTCCGTACCGTAGCGGTCGCAAAGCCGTTTTGCGAGGATATTCGCCGCCGCACCGCCGCGGGAATAGCCGGTCACGAGGAACCGCGGACTGTGACGCGGCAGTCGGACGTACAGATAATCCGCCAATCGCTGTTCCGCATATTCCGCCGCTTTGCGAAAGCCCTGATGCTCCGCGCCGTAACCGATATCAAAATTCGAGTACCATTCTTTACCGACGGTCGGCCGCAGGATCACCGCCACCGTCGTAACATTTCTGTCTTCCTTAATCCCGAGCGCCAAGCCGGTTTTGTCCGTGTTATCGCCGTCATATGCGAGAAATACCACCTTTTCGTAGCGGAGCGCACTGAGGTTTTCCTGCAGCATGGTTTTGTCTGCGGCAGACATCGCCAGCACAGCGGCATACATTGCGCTCCCGGCGTTAAATGACCCGCCGTCCCGATCAAAGTCGACAGCGTCTGCATCGATTACGGACAGGCATTTTTTCTCGGAATCCTGCTCTGCCGGAAAGACCGCCCGGATTCGCTTTTTTTCTGTGTTTATCAGCATTTTACATCATTTCCCCTGACAATATAATGCAATTTTTTACATTTTAATTGTTGACACAAATTCAAATAATGATATAATTGATACTGTGCATACAATATGTAATTGATCTAAGTCTTATTAGGAGGCCAATCACATGAAAAGAGTATTAGCCCTTGCGCTGGCTGCAATGATGATCCTGACAGCGATGGCGCTGACGGGCTGCGGAAATAAGGACGAATCCGCAAATGCTGAAGTAAACGCTCCCGAGGGTGCGGTCGCTAACACAAATCCCGACGGCGTTGCCACCAGCTTTTATAAGAACGAATACGATGATAACGGCAGATTAGTCCGCAATTATGATTATAACGCCAAGGGCGAGCTGCTCGGCTCCACTGCCTATGAATATGACCAGTATGGAAACGACGTCAAGACCGTCATGTATGACAGCGACGGCGAGATCCAGGGTCAGATCAAATACGAGAAGACCCCCGAGGGCCTGACCACCAAGCGTACCGACGTCGATTCGAACGGCGTGATCACCAGCATCATCACCACCGAGTACACCGATTTCAATCTTGAATCCTCTATCCACCGTTACAACGGCGACGGCAGCCTCAAGAGCTACGATGAATATGAGTATGATTCCAAGAACAACCTGACCAAGATCACCATGTACAACGCAAAGGGTACGATGAAGAGCTATATCACTTACGTCACCGACGAAAACGGCGTCACCACCGAGTACGAGTACGACGCTGACGGAAATCTGGTTTCCACCAACTGATCATCATAAAAGATAAAAAATGAGCAGGAGTGTAAAAACTCCTGCTTTTATTATGTCCGATTATTTTATTTTATACGTGTGATTATTTGCACAATGCCTTTAACTCTTCGATCGCAGCTTTTGCATCGGGCGTGCCGAATACCGCTGTTCCCGCGACACAGATATCCACGCCTGCTTTTGCGGCGGTTGCGATGGTATCTTTGGCGATACCGCCGTCAACTTGAATGAGCGTATCGAGTCCTCTCGCGGCGATCTCCTTCTTGAGGAATTCCACCTTCGGCATCATGTCCGCCATAAAGCGCTGACCGCCGAATCCCGGTTCCACCGTCATCACCAGCACCATGTACAGGCGGTCAAGGTACGGCAGAACCACATCGGGCGATGTGCCTGGCTTGATCGCCAGCGCAGGTTTGACGCCTCTTTGCTCGATCAGTCGGAGCGTTTCTTCGATATCGCTGTCGCATTCCGTGTGGAACGAGATGATGTCCGCGCCCGCATCGGCAAAATCACCTATATAGCGGTGCGGTTCACTGATCATCAGGTGAACGTCGAACGGTTTCTCGGTATATTTTCTCAGCTTCTTGATGATTGGCGCGCCGAAGGTCAGGTTCGGCACAAAGTGACCGTCCATGATATCCAGGTGCATGAGGTCTGCGCCCGCCTTGTCAACGCGGACGATCTCCTCGCCGAAGATCGAAAAGTCACAGGATAATAAAGATGGTGCAATCTGCATAAGTTACCTCAAAGTTTATATAGGGGAGCGGTTTGCTCCTTCTGCAATCTCAAAAATACAACTACGGCCGCCGTATGAGCTCCGCGATGATCGTCGCCGCCGCCCAGAAGAGGATGTAGATCATCAGCTCGACGATCGACAGCCGCGCGACGGACGAATACAGCGCAAGCGTCGCACACAGCAGCACGCCCAGTACCAGCCCGAAGATCTCGATGACGATACCGAGGGTGATGTTCGATTTGATTCCGATACAGCCGCCGACAGCTCTTGCCAGCGACGAAACTCTGCCGCGGGTGGCAAGATACGCGCGCGAGGTTTCCTCGACCTTAGAGGTGACCTCGTCGATGGTGTTCGCATAGCCGGTGGGCATAATCTTGACCGAGCGGTAAAAGATCCCGTATGCCTCGGCGATCATCTCGGCAGTGACGTTCGGGTCGGGAGTGCTGACGACGAACGCCAGCCCGTGATCCTCTGCTCTCTGCAGCTGCGGCATCGAGATATTCGACGGCAGATAACGCAGCAGAAGCATCGCGACAGCCTGTCCCGAAACGGCGACATAGGTTACCTGTTTGTTTTTTGTAATCGTGCCGCGGTCGGGGATGGTGATATGATAGCGGTTCATCAGCGTCATGTTGCCGACCAGCACGCGTTCGCCGTTGATCCAGCCGACCAGACCGCTCTTATCCTCATAGATCGCGCTTTCGACATTGGGCAGCCTGCCCGAATTCTCCTGTACCAGCTCGTCAAATACCGGAGCGATCGGCGAATTCGCCTCGCGCAGGATCGCCGCCGCCATCAGAAGGTTTTCGTCAACGCGCAGCCGCTGATAGGGGACGATCTCATCGAGCCGCACGCATCCCTTGGGGAACAGCTCTGCGGCGGATACCATCACGGCGGAGGTGTCGCAGAACTGACGCACCGACGGATATCCCGCGACCATCGCGCCTTCCTTGAGCATCCTTTTGCTGAACAAGAGCATGGGGATGTTGCCTGCCAAAAGCGCCGTGAACGGCACGCTGATACACAGCATGACCGACAGTGCCGAAACCGTGCCGGGAATACTTTTGAAAATGATCGCGTAGACCACCGTGACAAACAGCGAGCTGATGACGGTGATCGGCGTTACCTTGCCAGATACCTCCTCGCTGGGGTCGGGTGCATAGGAGATCTTAAGAAAATCGGATAAGAACCGCGTCACATGCTGATAGGCGACCACGCCCTTTGAGGCGGTGGTACCGCTGACCATCCTGCGGGCGGTCTCCTCGTCCTTATAGATCTTCGCCGCATAGGCGGGCGAATGCGAGGTGATAAAGCTGAAATTGCTCTTGACCCTGATCGCCATGAGCAGTCTGCCGAGCGTGTTGAGCATCAGGGCGAATGCCGCCACAAAGCTGTAGAGATGATGCTCGCCGTTGATAAAGGTCGGCGCCGCGAACATCGCAACGATGCTCTGCAGCAGACAGCCGGTATACGCCAGCGCAAAGCCGGTGTCGCTGTTGCCGCTCAACCGCGCGAGCGGCCGCAGTCCGTCGACGACATAGCCGCGTGCGACAACGCCCATCCCGAGCGTCAGCAGCAGATTGACCCCGCAGATCAGTACTGCGCCGCCGACGCCGATGCTCTCTCTGGTTTTATCGGTCAGCGAGCCGATGAGGATCTGCAGTACCAGCATCGTCACGGCGATCAGCCCGAAGACGACGGTATGGATCGCAAGATGCTTGATGTTCTCTTTGATATCATTCAGTACGTATTGTTCATCCTCGCGGCTGTTGTAGTCGGAGGAATTGCTGTTGGTTTTTGCGCTCTGCGTCGCAAAGCTGTGCGTCACCAGCGTGCCGATCACGCGGAAAAATCTTCCGACGGCAGAAGGCTTTTTCTTCTGGATGGGAGCGGGCTCTTCGTCAAAATTCTCCCGCACCTCTTTCTGGACCTTCTGCTCTTTATGCTGTTCGGCTTCTTCTTTGCGCTTCTGTGCCATCTGGCTCAGGGTGAACAGCAGGCTCTGTCTGGGCTTGATCGCCTTTTGCATCGCGTGATAGTTTTTGGAGATCGTCGGGTCGTCCGACCTTAGATACTCGTCATATTCGCTCTCGACGACCTCGGTGAATTTTCCCGCCTTCAAAAAGATCTTCTCGATCTTGCTGTCGTGCTGATACATCGGCACGCGGGAGACGATCTTCTCGCCGGTGGACTGATAGGGGATGACGACCTTCGGCGTGTGACGTTCTTCATAGCGTTCCTTGTCGGTCGCCCTGCGCTCGTATTCACGCAGATTTTCCATCGGATCAAGGCTGATATCGATCTCGTCGATATCCTGGATATAGACGCTTCTCAGGCTCTTGACCTCGTGGACGTCCTCGATGATATCCTCGGCGACGACCGCATCGGGTGCGATCTCCGCCTCTAACTCCACCTCGGGGGCGATGTATCCACCGTCCGAGGAAAACTCCAGCTTTCCGCGGACCAGTTCGCGCTTGGTAGCCGCTTTTCTTTTTAGGGCGGCCTCTTCCTCGATCGGCGCCAGCCGCTTATATTTGATGCGCTTGTCATGGGTGGAGTAGATTTCCTCCATGCCGTCGCTTTCATTCTGAGATTCTGAGGATGATTCCGTGACAGCCGCGTTGATGTCCGTGTATTCTTCTTCCTGCTCCGCTTCGTCAGCGGCGTTGGCAGTAACCTCTTCGGGTCCTGTCGGACGGACCGGCTTGTCCTTGTCCTTGCGGAATATGCCCATGATCTCATCTCCTTTTGCTTTGTAGGGGAGGGGCTTGCTCCTCCCGTGTCAGTGGTGAGTTTTAAACTCTTATCTTTTTTCCGCGATCTTATACATCAGTATCCCCGCGGCGACCGACGCGTTGAGCGAGTTAATCCTGCCTTTGAGGGGGAGCGATACGATGACGTCGCATTTTTCTCTCACCAGCCGCGAGATACCCTTGCCCTCGTTGCCGATGACCAGCGCGACGCCGCCCGAAAAGTCTGTCCGGCTGTAATCCTCGCCGTCCATATCCGCGCCGTAGACCCAGATGTTTTTCTCCTTGAGCTGTTCGATCGCGTCCGATATATTGTTCACCCGCGCGACGGGAACGTATTCCAGCGCGCCCGCGGCAGCCTTGTAGGCGGTGTAGGTCAGCCCCGCCGCATGACGCTTCTTGATGATCACACCGTGTGCGCCCGCGCATTCAGCAGATCGGATGATCGCGCCGAGGTTATGCGGATCCTCGATCTCATCGAGAATGATGATGAAGGGCGCTTCAGTTCTCTCTTCGGCGAGCCTCAAGATATCGTCGATGCTTGCGTAGTCCTTCATCGCGCACAGCGCCGCAACGCCCTGATGCGCCGCGCCTGAGGTCATGAAATCGAGCTTTTTTCGCTCGACCGTCTGCACCGGTATCCCCGCCGCCTTGGCTTTTGCGGCGATCTCTACCGCAGGACCGGTGGTCTGACCCTTGGCGACCATGATTTTGATGATGGGTCTGCCGGAGGACAGCGCCTGTGCGATCGGGTTGCGCCCGATCAGCAGTTCATCCTGCACGGATCTATCTTCAGCTTTATGTTTCTCGTTCGCCATAACGGACACACCTACACATGATATTGTATAATCATACTGATAAAGTATACCATATCTGGACATGTCCTTTGCTTCCAAGTAAGAAAAAAAGCGATTTTTCTGCAGGAAAATCTTGACAGGATCCGATGGGATCACTGCTTTTTCATCGAAAAACCCTGATATCCGAACCCGCCGCTGATCGGATCGCGGAAGAGCTCCGCCTTCGGCGGGTAAATGGTGAACGAAAAGAACATCAGATAGTACAGCATGAGCAAAAACAGCGCCGGTGCAAAGTAATCCTCCAGTGGGAGGCTGCCGACCGTCAGCTTGTAGGATAACAGCTGGACCAGTATGACGATGACAGCCGAGCCGAGGATATCGACCCACGCGATATGTTTGCCCGTGAATGCCGTATAACCGTAATGAAAGGCGATGATCCCGCCCATCAGCACATACAGCCCCGCACATTTTGCGGCAACATAGCGCTTGAACGGTACCTTGACCCACAGCAGCTGCAGCAGCGCATAGCCGACATAGGCGGCGGAGAAGATCTTCACGTGCTCCCAGACGCTTTCGTTGACCGCGCCGAACAGCAGCGTCAGCGCGCCAGGACCGAACCAGCGAAACGCAAAATGCAGGACGACCGCCGCCGCGTAGATGACGACGCATCCGACCGCCTCGGAAATCGCAAAAGCTTTGTTTTTCATCTCAGAACCCCCGAAAAATGATCTGATAACAAAGTATATGTCGGAGGTCTTGTACAATATCAGCGGTTCGTGTTATACGATTTGTATTATTCGTATTTTTCAATATAAATGTTGATAACTCTGTGGAAAACACGAATAACTCGGAACGATTTCCTCAGAATTCACCTGAGTTATGACAAAATTGTTATACTTTCAGACTTTTCCATAATTTATTTAACAGAAAAAAGCTATCTTCTTTTCGTGAATAAAACAAAAGAATTTATACAAATTGTAATATTTTGGTTGTCAATCGTTTCAAAGAAAAATAGTGATCTTACTTTCATATCGTTCAAAGTTTTCTGCCGCATAAAGAAAAGCGGGGCGATCGCTCGCTCCGCTTAAACAAATACTAAATGGTTGAATAACAGACTGATGACGCTGCCGTCGATCAGTCCCAGAATCACGCCGCCGATCACGTCCGACAGGTAATGCACCCTCAGGTACAGTCGCGAAAAGCTGATCAGGCACGCAACGATCAGCGCCGGTATCCAGAAGTACGCCGGACAGTTCCAGAACGTCACGGTAAACGCGCAGAATGACGACGCCGTATGCCCCGACGGAAAGGAGTTGTCCTTTGGCTTATTGATTTTCATTTCCTCCTCGTCGATCAGGTTCGACGGCCTGCCTCTGCCGACGGACTTTTTGATAATGATCTCACCCAGCAGATAGTTGATGCCAAGCGTGACGATCAGGATGATGCCCGTATTGCGGTAGGTTTTGGTGATGACGAAGGGGATCGCCAGCGCTATCCACCAGATGAACGCGCCCGTTCCAGCATAGGTGGAAAGCACCATCAGCTTGTCGAGAAAGCGGCATTGTATTTTGGTGATGCTGTCGGTCACCTTGTAATCCAGCATTCTCAATTTGCGAAACATACGTCACCCTAAAATACCTGAGAAAATCGGCGGCTTATGCACCTTTTGCACAAACTGCCACAATGTAAAATTATTATACCATAATGGGGGTTAGTGTCAATATCGCAAAGTGAAAATATTCCGGCAAAATCGCGCAAAAACCGTGAATAAGTGTCAAAAAAATCCGCCGTCGGTCTGACGGCGGAGAAGAGTGTGAAATGATGATCAGTCGCCTCGGCGCTGGTGGATCTCGCTGAGGATCGCGTCGATATCCTCTGACGTGGTCGAGGTATCGAGGCTGTCGTCTGCGTACGGGTCCTCGGTAAAGAAATCGTCGGAGCTGTCGAGGTCAACGCGTTCGGCACGCGCTGACGAAGAACGTGAGCGGCGGATGGGTGCGCCGGGCTCTACGCCTCTGCCCTCGCTGCGGCGGGAGGCTGGTCTGCGCTCGGAAGATCTGCGTTCTCTGCGCGCGGCAGGCTTGTCCTCGCCGGTCTTATCCGCACCTTTCTGTTTTCCCTTACCCTTATTGTTCGCGATGATATCGCCGATCGTCAGACCGAGATAGCCACACAGCAGGTATGATACCAAATAGATCAGCGCGATCAGCGCGTTTTTCTGGAAAATCCCGTACAGGAACATCGAGGGGATGAAGAAGATCGGCGCGACCAGGCACAGCCAGAAGTCGTTTTCCTTTTTGATGGAATAGTAGGCGCAGCATCCGCCCGCGGTCAGCGGCAGGATTCCGATGAGTACCAGATAAGTGATAAAGTTGGAATTGACGAACAGCAGCGCCGGAACGATCAGATAAACCAGACCGATGATGATGATGTAAGGCAAAAACGCCTTGAGCTTTTTCTCAAATTTCTGTTCCATACGATAGATCTCCTGACATTTGATTTCTGTTTTTGACACAACATATTATAGATGATAGAAACCACAAAATCAAGAGATAATTAATGAATTTTTCATAGATATTGTGGTTGACTTCTTTTGCCGCGCGGAGTACAATAATAGTACAGCCGCAAAAAGCCCGTATCATCGGCGCTCGGCTGAATCCAAAGAAGAAAGAGGCGAGAATATGGACGCTGGAAGTAGCAGCGGCACCGGAGGGCGACGAAGATACTGTGCGACGATCGGCGTATGCTGCAGCTGCGTCCGTATTGCCGCGTGATCTATATCAGATAGTATCTTTCATACGACCCTTCTACCCGTGGACTCCCACACCCATAATCGGTAGGAGGTTATTTTTATGGAAAGAACCAACACAGTGAGCTTGTTCGAGACGATCTCGACCCTGCTCGAAAAGAAGCGGTATTCCACCCTGCGCGACATCCTCAATACCATGAATCCCGTCGATATCGCGGCGGTGTTCGAGGATCTGCAGAGTGAAAAGACCGCGATCCTCTTCCGGCTGCTGCCGAAAGAGACTGCCGCCGATACCTTTGTCGAGATGGACGAGGATACCCAGGAGCTGTTGATCCACGGCTTCTCGGACTCGGAGCTCAAAGAGGTCATCGACGAAATGTATGTCGACGACGCGGTCGATCTGATCGAGGAGATGCCCGCGAACGTCGTCAAACGTATCCTGCGCTCTGCCGACCCGCAGACCCGCAAGGAGATCAACGAGATTTTAAAGTATCCGGAGGACAGCGCCGGTTCGATCATGACGACCGAGTGCGTCATCCTCCGTCCCAAGATGACCGTCGAGGAAGCGATCAAGCGCATCCGCCGCACCGGTATCGATAAGGAGACCATCTATACCTGCTATGTTGCGGACGATTCGGCGACCCTGATCGGTATCATCACGATCAAGACCCTGCTCCTTTCGGACGAGGACGAGATCATCGAGAACATCATGGAGACCAACGTCATCGCGGTGAACACCCTTGACGACCAGGAAGAGGTCGCCCAGATGTTCAATAAGTACAACTTCCTCGCTCTGCCCGTCGTCGATAAAGAGAACCGCATCGTCGGTATCGTCACGGTCGACGACGCGATGGACGTCATGGAAGAAGAGGCGACCGAGGATATCCAGAAGATGGCGGCGATCACCCCGACTACGGATAAACCGTATGACAAGGTCGGCGTATTCGAAACCTATCTCAGCCGTATCCCGTGGCTTCTGATCCTGATGGTGTCCGCGACCTTTACCGGTATGATCATCACCGGCTTTGAGGACGCGCTCGCCAGCACCGTTGTCCTCTCCGCGTTCATCCCGATGCTGATGGATACCGGCGGTAACTCCGGTTCTCAGGCATCGGTCACCGTTATCCGCGCGCTCTCGCTGGGCGAGATCGAATTCAAGGACATCCTGATGGTCATCTTCAAGGAGTGCCGCGTATCGCTCTTATGCGGCGTGACACTCGCGGCGGCGAACTTTGCGAAGATCATGCTGTTCGACCGTCTGGTGCTGGGCAACACCGGCATCACCCCGATGGTCGCATTAGTCGTCTGCCTGACGATGGTCGTCACGATCTTTTTTGCCAAGCTGGTCGGCTGTACCCTGCCGATGTTCGCGAAGAAGATCGGCTTTGACCCGGCTGTCATGGCGTCGCCGTTCATCACCACCATCGTCGACGCGATCTCCCTGATCGTCTATTTTGCGATCGCGACCGCGCTGCTGCACATCTGAATCAACGGGCTTACACCCGCAAAAAAGCACTTCCGTTTTGGAAGCGCTTTTTTATGTGCTTTGATGTTGCTTTTAGCCGAATGCGCCGATGCCGATCGGGTGGGAGAGCCCCGCGAGATAGCGTTGGATATAGGTCGCATCGACAACGGTGACCGAATGATCGTTATCGACGTCCGCTTGCTGTTCGACGAACGGGTACTGATCGAGTCCCGCGATCGTACGCTGGAACGCGTCGGCGCTGGACTTTGCGTAGAAAGTGCCGCCGTTGACGATCAGGGTGCCGCTGTGGGCTTCAACGACCGCATTGCGGTCAAGGGTAGTATTCCACAGGGCTTTAATCTTCCCCTGTGCATAGGCGTCGTCCCATTCAGCCGAAGTAAATCTCGGAAACAATAGGACTTTGTGCATACCTCTTGCGGTAAGGATGCCGCCGTTGATGACGACCCTGCCGCTGTTCAGCTCGACAGGCGTACCGTTGAGGATTTTATTGTACTCGGTGCCCCAACTGGTTTCCTCTTTTTGTCTTCCGGCGGTGATCTGACCGCCGTTGATCGTCAGCGAGCCGCCGTTGACCTCAAAGATATCGCGGTTCTGGTTGGGAGCGTCCATGTTCATCGTGATGATGCGGTATTCCTCCTGATAGGCGGGGATATAACCGTTATAGAAGATCTCGCCGCTGTTCTTGCCGGAGCTGTCGTTGACGGTGACAGACGCGCCTTCGTCGATCTTGAACATCGTGGAGCTTTGATGAAAGTCGTCCAGCGATGCGTTGATGTCGTTGCCGTTGAGGTCGATGATCTTCTCGCCCTTGCCGACGGTAATGAAATACGGGACGGGTAAGCCGTGACCGTAATCGTCATAGCCGCCGAAAATATCCTTGCTGATGTCATCGGTGAGTTTGATGCTGACGTCGCCGTCCTGCTCCATCAGCTCCTTGAAGGCATCCATGTCGCTGACCTCCGCGACTGCCGCCGAAGCCGACAGGCTGAACGTCGGTATCATGCCGACCAGCAGACAGACCGTCAGGATAACGCAGAGCGGTTTTCGAAACATTTCTTCATACGATCACTCCTTATGATAGTGCCGGATGGGATAGCGCTTCCCGGAGATATAATACTTCAACTTAATCATACAAAAAGCCGCTGTCATTGTCAACGAAAATGACAGCGGTGTAAGATTTAAGCAGCGATTATACTATTTCGCATTTCTGTTGATATATCTCGCCCTGCGTTTGGAGTACATGATCTTCTGACCCGAGTAAAGTCCGTAGTAGCCCGACAGCATATAGCTCAGGCATACCGCGACTGCAAAGAACAGCAGTCCCTCGCTGCCGAACAGCTCGACCGAGAGGACCAGTGACGCGATCGGGCAGTTGACGACCCCGCAGAACAGCGCGACCAGTCCGATCGCTGCGGAGAAGGTCGGGGGCAAGCCGATCAGCGATCCCAGTACCGCGCCCATCGTCGAGCCGATGAAGAAGGTTGGAATGATCTCGCCGCCCTTGTAGCCGAATCCGATGGTGACCGCGGTGAAGAGGATCTTCAGCACAAAGTCGTAGGGCAGCGCCTCGCCGGTCAGGATCGCTGTGTCAACGACGTCGCCGCCGATACCGTTGTACCGTGTGCCGATGATCAGCGTCAGCAGCGCGATGATCGAGCCGCCGACCAGCACGCGCAGGTATTCGTTATGAAAATATTTGACCGCCAGCTTGTGGATCTGCTCGAGCGTGATGCAGAACGCCATGCTGATCAACGCCGCCGCGATACCGATGACAGCGACCAGCAAAATCGTCGGAACGGTCAGCGCAGGGATGTCCGTCAGTTCAAAAGAAACGGGGGAGAGCCCGCAAAGAAGCGTGATCCCGTACGCCGTCAGCGCCGATACGATACACGGCAGGAATGCGCTGTAGTAGATGATGCCGACGGAGATGACCTCCATCGCAAAGATCGTCGCGGTCAGCGGCGTGCCGAACAATGCCGAGAATAAGCCGCTCATGCCGCACATCACGGCGAGGTGCAGATCCTTTTCGCCCAGCTTCACAGCGCGGCCGATCGCGCTTCCGATACAGCCGCCCAGCTGCAGCGCCGCACCCTCGCGGCCTGCCGAGCCGCCGAAGAGGTGGGTGATCACGGTCGAGAGGAAGATCACGGGCGCTAAAGTGATCGGCACCTTGCCCTCCTCGCGCACCGAATTGATGATCAGATTGGTGTCGGCATGACCCGACAGCTTTGTCACGCGGTAGAGGAACGCGATCAAAAGACCGCCCACCGGCAGCAGATAACACAGAAACGTATATTCCGAGCGTAGCTCGGTCACATAGTTGACCGCGTAGCGGAATCCTGCGCCCAGTCCGCCGCCGATCCCGCCGGTCAAAGCGGCGATCAGCGTCCATTTGAAAAACGAGATGATATATTGCCGCACACGCACCGCGTCGTGGCGGATCGTCTTTTTGATTTCTTCCATAGCCTCACCTAAGATTGACATTCTGCATAAAATTATACTGCCTTTTTCGTTGATATTCAATATATAAATCGGAAATATTTTCTTGAATCTTATATTTCCATATGATATGATATAGGTTGAATCAGGTGATAAACATGAGAAATTTCTTTCGAAAAGCGGCCGAATTCATGCAGGACCGTTACGGCAACGACAAGCTCAACAATTTTATACTGATCATCACGGCGATCCTCTATGTGATCAATCTGTTTGCGCGCAGCTCGATCATGATCGTTATCATCATGCTGCTGTTGGCGCTGGCGATCTTCCGCGCATTGTCGAAGAATATCAACAAGCGCCTGTATGAGAACCGCCGATTCATGGATATTTTCGGCGGCGTGAGTGATTTTATTAAGCGCCAGTATATGAAGGTGCGCGATATCAAGACCCACCGCTATGTTCGCTGTCCCTACTGCAAGGCACAGCTCAGGCTGAAAAAGCGTACCGGCGTCCAGCATATCCACTGTCCCCGCTGCGGCGAAGATTTCAGGAAGAATATATTGTTTTAGGCTCCCTTTGGTAAAGGGAGGAATCAACAGAAAGGAGGAGAACTATGGTATTTTCATCGCTGATATTCTTGTTCATGTATCTGCCGATCGTGCTTTTGACCTACTATATCTGCCCGCGCAAGTGGCGCAATCTCCTTCTTTTTGTCGTCAACCTCGTTTTCTACGGCTGGGGTGAGCCGACCTATGTGATCCTGATGGTATTTTCCACCATCGTCGACTACACCTGCGGCTTCTTTATCAACAAATTCCGCGAGAAGAAGCGCGGGGTCGCGAAGCTCTTCCTGATCCTCTCGGTCGTGATCAACCTGAGTATGCTCGGCTTCTTCAAGTACTACAACTTTATCGCCGGCACGTGGAACAGTATCGGAGGTTCTTTGGCAGTCCTTCCGATCCTCAAGACCGTCACCCTGCCGTCGCTCAGCTTCGGCTCGGCGTTCCCGTTTATCGGACTGACCATGCGCACGGTGCCGTTCACCCTGCCCATCGGTATCAGCTTCTATACCTTCCAGACGATGTCCTATTCTATCGACGTTTACCGCCGCGAGGCGCCTGTGCAGAAGAACATCATCACCTTCGGTACCTATGTGTCGCTGTTCCCGCAGCTGATCGCAGGTCCGATCATCCGCTATAAGGACGTCGCCTATCAGCTCGACCATCGCAAGGAGACCCTCGATTCCTTTACGAAGGGCGTCTGCATCTTCTGCGTGGGTCTTGCCAAAAAGGTTCTCATCGCCAACCAGATGGGCGCGATGTGGGATGCGATCCTCGCCACCGGCCAGGATAACGGCTGGCTCGGCTCATGGGTCGGTATCATCGCCTACACCTTCCAGATCTATTTCGACTTCTCCGGCTATTCGGATATGGCGTGCGGTCTGGGTAACATGATGGGCTTTGAGTTCCTCAAAAACTTCAACTATCCCTATATTTCCAAGAGTATCACCGAGTTCTGGCGCCGCTGGCACATCTCGCTCGGCACATGGTTCAGAGAATATGTCTATATCCCGCTGGGCGGCAACCGCAAGGGCTTCCTCCGACAGATCCTCAATCTCCTGATCGTCTGGTTCCTGACGGGACTGTGGCACGGCGCATCGTATAACTTCATCCTGTGGGGACTGTATTTCGGTGTGCTGCTCATTATCGAAAAGCTCGTCCTCAAAAAATGGCTCGAGAAAACGCCTGCCGCGTTTCAGCACCTTTACGCGCTGTTTTTCATCGTGCTCGGCTGGGTGATCTTCTACTTCGCCGAGGATAACGGCGGTATGCCTGCGATGGGCGCGTTCCTCAGCTCCATGTTCAACTTCGGCGGCATCGTCATCGGCAGTGATGCGCTGGTCATCCTGCTGTCCTATCTGCCGATGCTCCTGATCGCGGGCGCAGCTTCCACTCCGATCGGCGTCAGACTGTATGATAAGGTCAAGGCGACCGCGTGGAATCCCGCCCTGCAAAGCGCCTACTGCGCTGTTGTCATGCTGCTTTCCACCGCGCTGTTGGTTGCCGGCAGCTATAATCCGTTCATCTATTTCCGGTTCTGATATCAGACCGATCATCCATCAACGAAAGGAGGTTCTGTATGAAAAAAATCTACACCCGTCTGCCGATGATTATTTTTCTCGTTTTCATCGGCGTGATGTTCATCCTGTTTTTCGCCCTGCCGAAAAGTGAATACAGCTCCTCCGAGAAGCGTTACCTCGCCAAAACCCCCGAGCTGAGCGAAAAGAAGCTCTTTTCCGGTGACTTCCGCGACGACGCCGAGGACTATATCGCCGACCATACCGCGGGACGTGAATTCTGGGTCGGGCTTGCGGCATACTATAACTATTCGCTGGGCAACAACGGTTCTAAGGGCGTCTATAACGGCCGCGACGGATACCTGATCAACGACCCCGAGGAGCAGACCAACCTCAGCCGGAACGTCGGCTATATCGAAGAATTCGCTCAGCATGTGCAGTCGCGCCTGAATGTCCCGACCACCGTACTGGTCGCGCCGTCGACCGGCTATGTCTGTGCGGACAAGCTGCCCGCCGTCCACAAGGAGTACCGCGACGATGAGGCGTTCACCGAGATGAAGAACGTTTTCCAGGCGGCAAGATTCGTCGATATCCGCGACAGCCTCAAAGCGGAGTATATGAACGGTAATCAGATCTTCTACCGCACCGACCACCATTGGACGACTTACGGTGCATACACCGCCTATCGCTCACTCTCAGAAGCGCTCGGCTTTGATCCGAACAGCGAGAGTACCTATGAAAAGACTGCCTACCCGGGCTTTTACGGGACGACCTACTCGACCTCCGGCTACTGGCTGAACCCGCCGGACGAGATCGAGGTCTGGGACAATCCCTCAAACGACGTCGAGGTCACGATCATCGACGGCGAAACAGATATCCATCGGGATATGTTCTTTTATACCCACCTTGACGAGGACGACAAGTACCCCGTCTTTCTCGACGGCAACCATTCCTACACGGTCATCAAGAACAAAAATGCGGCGACCGATGAAAAGTTGCTGGTCGTCAAGGACAGCTTTGCCCATTCTCTCGTGCCGTTCCTTGCCGATCACTATGCCGAGATCATCATGGTCGATATGCGCTACTACTCGCTGCCGCTGCAGCCGATCGTCGAGCAAGAGAAGGTGGATAAGATCCTGTTCCTCTACTCCATCGACAACCTTTCCACCGACGGCGACATCGGGTTTATAGAATAAGTCACACTAAGGTGATCATATGCTCAAACAATACTTAGAAGCCGGCAGGATCGTCGGCACACACGGCATCCGCGGCGAGATGCGCCTCGAGTGCTGGTGCAATACCCCCGCATTTCTCTCAAAATTCAAAACGCTTTATCTCGACGAGGGCAGGACAGCGTTGTCCGTTACCTGCCGTCCGCATAAGAATATCGCCCTTGTTACCGTCAAAGGCGTCGATTCCATCGAGAAAGCCGACCTCTATAAAGGCAAGATTCTCTATATCGACCGCGCCGACGTCAAGCTCGAAAAAGGCGAGCATTTTGTACAGGATATCATCGGCCTGAGGGTCACCGACGTCGATACCGACAAGGTCTACGGCACGGTGAACGACGTCCTCAAGACAGGCTCCAACGACGTCTATGAGATGCGCGGCGAAGATCAAAAGCTCTACTATATCCCCGTCATCCCCGATATCATCGATCGATTGGACTTTGATAACGGCGCAGTTTACATCCGCCCGATGAAAGGACTGTTCGACGATGAGGATTGATATCATCACGCTGTTCGACGAGATGTGCGAGTCCGTCCTCTCCGAGAGCATCATCGGCAGAGCGCGAAAAAAGGGCGCGATCGATATCCGCTGTCACCAGCTGCGCGATTTTGCCTTTGACAAGCATCGCCGCGTCGACGATACCACCTACGGCGGCGGGATGGGGATGCTCATGATGGCGGAGCCCATCGCCCTATGCTTTGAGCATATCACAGAAGAGCTGGGCGAAAAGCCGCATTTCATCTATATGTCGCCCAAAGGCAAGACCCTGACACAGAAGAAGCTCAAGGAGCTGTCAGCCTACGACAATATCTGCATCCTCTGCGGCCACTACGAGGGCGTCGATCAGCGCGTTCTTGATAGATGCGTTGATGAAGAGATCAGTATCGGCGACTATGTGCTGACCGGCGGCGAGCTGCCCGCACTGGTGCTTGCCGATTCGCTCGCAAGGCTCGAAAAGGGCGTTTTGTCCGATGACGAGTGCTTCGAGCTGGAGAGCCACTACGACGGGCTCTTGGAATATCCCCAGTACACCAAGCCCCAGATCTGGCGCGGCGAGGAGATCCCCGCGGTGCTGTTCAGCGGTCACCACGCGAACATCGAGAAGTGGCGGCGCGAGCAGAGCATCATCGAGACCGCGAAGAAGCGTCCCGATATGATCAAAACAGCGAATCTTACCGAAAAAGAGCGGATCCTAGCCGACAGCATTCTTTTTGGTGATAACGCACAAACAGACGAAGAATCGCACGGATAATGTCAACCGACAGTGCAAAATCACCGTTTGCATTGGCGTACCAACCAAAGAATTATCCACACCTTCGTGATTTTGCACAATAAAAAAGTTGTTTGAAATTCGACAGTTATGTATCGAAACAAAAATCATTTTGACAGGTTGACCAACCGCGTTTTCGAGGATATAATAAGGAAGCAACTTAAAATCCAACCAAAATATTCTGATAAGAAAAAGAGGGTATTCATATGTACGTTAAGGAAGTTTTAGTTCAGAACAAAGCGGGTCTGCATGCCCGTCCGGCTACTTTCTTTATTCAGAAGGCGAACGAGTACAAGTCATCCATCTGGGTAGAGAAGGATGAGAGAAAGGTCAACGCGAAGTCCCTGCTGGGCGTACTGTCGCTGGGTATCATCGGCGGTACCACCGTCAAGATCTTTGCTGACGGTCCCGACGAGACCGATGCGGTAGAAGGTCTTGTCGAGCTGATCAACACCGGTTTCGCGGAATAATCCAAAAGCGTATCAGGCGGACGAAAGTCCGCCTTTTTGTTTTGCCAAGAATTGATGTTGATTCACGATGCGATTTGGTGTATCATTAATAGTGAATCAATGCTGTTCGTAGGGGAGGGGGGTCTCTCCTAAGGAGAGGTGTCACCACAGGTGACAGAGAGGAGCCGTCTCCGGCTGAGGAATGCTCCTCCCGTGATAAATTGATCCATCAACCGCGAAAGGAGTGATCATTCTGAACCCGAAGATGAAGGAACTCAGGGCAAAGGCGATGTCCCTGCCGCTACAGCCGGGCGTCTATATCATGAAGAACAAGTCCGGCGAGATCATCTATATCGGCAAGGCGAAAAAGCTCAAGAACCGCGTCAGCCAGTACTTCGGCTCTCAGAACAATCACACCGAAAAGGTGCGGCGCATGGTGGACAACGTCGACGACTTTGAGTACATCATCACCGATTCCGAGTTCGAGTGCCTGATCCTCGAATGCTCACTGATCAAGCAGCATACCCCGAAGTACAATATATTATTGAAGGATGACAAGGGCTACAGCTATATCCGCGTCACGGACGAGCCGTACAGAAGGCTCAGCTATGTGCTTCAGAAGGCGGACGACGGCGCTAAGTACATCGGCCCGTACAAATCCAGCTACTACGTCAAATCCTCTGTTGAAGAAGCGAACAAGATCTTCGGACTGCCGACCTGCAACCGCCGATTTCCCGAGGATTTCGGCAAACAGCGTCCATGCCTGAACTTCCATATCAAGCAGTGCTGTGCGCCCTGCACGGGACGGGTGAAGCTCGCCGATTATAACGAGCGGGTCGATGCGGCGCTCGAGTTTCTCTCCGGCGACAGCGCGGGGACGATGAAGCTGCTGCAGGAGCGCATGACCGCCGCCGCGGACGCGCTGGACTTTGAGCGCGCCGCACGCTACCGCGACCAGATCGCCGCGATGAAGAAGATGCGCGATAAGCAGAAGGTCGTAGATATCCATATCGACGAGCTGGACGTCATCGCTGTCGTCAAAGAGGGTACGAAAGGCTCGGCGACCGTCCTGCGCTTTGCGGACAGCCGCCTCTACGATACGGAGAATTTCTTGATCGACGACGTCGACGACGAGCAGGATTTCCGCTCCCAGTTCATCTTGCGTTACTATACGTTACGAAACGAGATCCCCGCTCATATCGCCCTAGACGGCGAGATCGAGGATATGGCGACCACCGAACAGTGGCTCACGGATAAAAAGGGTAAGCGCGTTTACCTGACCGTTCCGCAGCGCGGCGTGCAGAAGAATCTCGTCGAGATGTGCCGCAAAAATGCGTTTGAAGCGCTGGGTCAACAGCGCGGCGTTACGGGAAAACAGCTCAGCGTGCTGGAGGAATTGCGCGCGTTGCTGGGGCTGGAAAAGATCCCCGAATACATCGAAAGCTACGATATCTCTAACCTCGCGGGACAGGACAACGTTGCGGGCATGGTTGTGTTTGAGAACGCCCGCCCGCTGAAATCCGCCTACCGCAAGTTCAAGATCAAATCCTTCTCGGGTCAGGACGACTACGGCTCGATGGCAGAGGTGCTGACCAGAAGACTCGACGAGTATCAAAAAGCGCAGGAAGCGGAGGAAACCTCCGGTTTCGGACGATTGCCCGATCTGATCCTGCTCGACGGCGGCAAAGGCCAGGTCGGCGCGGTACTGCCGATCGTGAAACAGTCCGGGCTGAACATCCCCGTATTCGGCATGGTCAAGGACGACCACCACCGCACCCGCGCGATCGTCAGCGATTCCGGCGAGATCGCGATCCGACCCAACCGTGCTGTCTTCACCTTCGTGACGAATATTCAGGACGAGGTGCATCGCTTCTCCATCGGCTTCAACCGCCAACAGCGCAAGAAGGTGCTGGGGTCTTCTCTGGAAGAGATCCCCGGCATCGGGAAGAAGCGCGCCAAGGAACTCCTGCGCTTTTTCCGCACGATCAAGAACATCTCGAACGCATCTCTCGAAGAGCTCGAACAGGCGCCCGGCATGACCCATCCCGCCGCCGTGAGTGTCTACAACTATTATCACGAAAAATAGGCTCCCTTTGGTAAAGGGAGCTGTCAGCGAAGCTGACTGAGGAATTGTATCAATGGAGCATAGCGACCAACCGAATAATTCATGGATAGAACACATAACAAATATATCTTGGATTTAGCTAGAGAACTGCGTAATAATATGACGAAAGAAGAACGTCACCTATGGTATGATTTTCTGAAGCTATATCACAAGCAATACAGCATCATATTTCTCAGGCAAAAAGCCATTGGCAGTTATATTGTTGATTTCTATTGTCCTAGAGCTAAGCTGGTGATCGAGCTGGACGGCTCTCAGCATTACGAGAAAAAAGCGGAGAGATATGATAATGAAAGAACAACCTATTTAAATCAACACGGGATTGAAGTATTAAGATACTCAAACTTGGATATTCTCACCCGATTTTCAGATGTATGCCGTGATATTGAATATCACGTCGATGAACGCATCAAAGTATTGGAAGAATAAGGTGGCCGCCGGACACGCGTGTCGGCGGCGATACTGCAATTCCTCAGTCGCCTTTAGGCGACAGCTCCCTTTACCAAAGGGAGCCTTTGAAAAGGAGTAAACCATATGCGCGTTATCACCGGCTCTGCACGCGGCAGGGCATTGGAAACCTTAAAGGGCGACGATATCGTCCGCCCGACTACCGACAAGGTCAAGGAAGCGGTCTTTTCCGCGATCCAATTCGAGATCGAGGGGCGCGACTTCATCGACGTATTCGCAGGCTCGGGACAGATGGGCATCGAGGCGCTCTCCCGCGGGGCACGAAGTGCGACTTTTCTGGATAGCTCTAAAAAAGCCGCGGCGGTCATCGAGCGCAATCTCAAGGTTACAAACTTGCAACAATTTGCGACAGTAATCACCGCAAACTCCCTTTCTTACCTGCAGCGAGTGGATCGTATGTACGACATTGCCTTCCTCGATCCGCCCTATAATACGGGGATTTTGCACGAAGCCTTGCCCATAATTGCACAAAGAATGAAAAAAACAGGGGTCATTATTTGTGAAAGTGCATTAAATGATAAAATATTACAAAAATATTACAAATTTACTCTTGACAGGGAGCGTACCTATGGTAAAATAAAGGTAAGCACATATCGTCATGAGGACTATATCTAGTTGGTTTTCCTGAACTATATATAGTAGTCTTACGACGGATAGGGGGCCTATATGGGAAAAACCGTGATTTGTCCCGGCAGCTTCGACCCCGTTACCTACGGCCATATCGATATCATCACCCGCGCGGCTAAGATGTTTGACCACGTGATCGTCGGTGTTTTCGTCAATATGGAAAAGAAGCCGAACTTCGATATCGATGAGAGGATCGGCTTTTTGAGGAGAACGGTGGGGCATTTGCCCAATGTCGAGATCGTCGGGTTTGACGGACTGCTCGCCGACTATGCCAAGGAGCGCGGCGCGACAGCGGTTGTCAAAGGACTGCGAGCGGTGTCTGACTTTGAATATGAATTTCAGATGGCGCTGACCAACCGAAAGCTGAATCCCGATCTGGATACGGTTTTTCTGACGAGCGACGCGCAGTATACTTATCTCAGCTCGTCCATCGTCAAGAACGTTGCGTCGTTCGGCGGCGATATCCGTAATTTTGTACCCGAGTGCATTCATGACGAGATTTTTGAAAGACTAAATACGAAAGGAAAACACTAAAATGAGAGTTGACGATTTGATTTCAGAGTTGCAGGATTTAGTAGCAGATTCCAAGACCCTCCCGCTGTCCGGCGGCAAGGTCATCGTAGACGCAGAAAAGATCTATGACATCCTCGACGAGATCCAGGATACCCTGCCCGCAGAGGTCAGACAGGCGAAGAACATCGTCGCCGACCGCGGTCAGATCATCTCCGAGGCGAAGAAGGAAGCTGACGATATCATCCGCGCGGCAGAAGAGCGCAAGAAGCAGATGATCGAGCAGAGCGAGGTCATGCGCGAGGCGAAGGCAGAGTCCACCGAGCTGATCAACGCGGCTAAGGCGAAGTCTGCCGAGATCCGCAAGGCTGCCAACGACTATGTCGAGAACATCATGAAGCGCACCGACGACGCGATCACCGCCCAGCTCACCGAGCTGAGAAAGACCCGCCAGAACCTGCGCATCACCAAGAAAGCGTAAGTTCAGTTAGGAGTTAGAAGTGAGAAGTTAGGAGTTGCTTCCGACTGAATTATCATAAAAAAATAACAGAGGTGCTGATGGAAATGTCAGCACCTCGTTTTTTTATACTAACTTATATGTGTGGGATAACTCCTAACTCCTAATTCCTAACTCCTCACTTTTTAGAAGATCGCGACGTTCGGGTTTTTGGACGGGTCGAGCCACAAGAGGATGTTGTAGAGGTCGCTCTCGCTGATGCCGACGCCGCCGCGGGGGGTGGGCTTGTCGCTGACGTGCAGGAATTTCGAGCAGCCCTTGGTCTTATCGACCGGGTTGCGGTTGTAGTTGAGCACCAGACAGTAGGGGTAGGACACAGTGTACTCGGTCAGATCCTGATAGCTCTCAAAGTCCTCGGTCGCCGGCTCGTCATCCAGCAGACGGTTGTAGTTGACGGACGCGGGGTCGGTGATCCAGCGCATCCCCTCGACGATCTCCTTGTATTCGATCATCGTGCCGGGGTCGTAGTTGGTACCCATCGCATACTCGATCTCAAAGGTGCCCTTCGGGGTGACATTGTCGCCGGGAGCAGTGTCAGCCTTGACGCCGCCCTCGCCGGTGTAGCCCGTGATCGGGTCGAATTTCTGGTTCCACTTGCCGGAGGAATCCTTCTCAAAGGTATAGACCGTCGCGTTTGTGCCGGAGGATTCGACAAAGATCATCTGACGCGCCGTCATCTTCGCGGTATTCAGCCCCGCCGCCTTGACAAGGCGCTCAAAGTCTGCGCTCTGTGCCTGCGGCGTGCCGGTCGCGCCCTCGGAGGGAACGGTGATCGAGGGGATGAAGCCCTTGGGCGCTTCTGCCGCCTCAGTCGCCGCCTCGGTTGCGATGCCGAGGGTGCTGTCCTCCGCCTTGCCCGCCGTGATGGACGAGGGGTGGAAGGTGTCATCGAGGAATTGGAAGATGCTGTCACCAAAGGTGAACACCAGTACCAGCGAGGTCAGCACGATGAAGGTCGCGATACCCACGAGGATCGCCGCGCGGTTCTCTGCCTTGGAGCGCTTCGTTTTGTAGTTATGGGGGCTGTGATAGCGTGATTTGTACCGCCTGCGATTGGCGGTTTTTTCATTCTTATATTCCATAGAGCATCCCTGTTCTGTTGATTTCTGTTTTGTTATTTCGTGACGCGCAGCAAGATCGCCGTCGCATTATCCACGCCGCCGTTTGCCATCGCCGCGCCGATCAGTGCACGGCAGGTATCGCCGAGCGGCCGTTTGTTGTCGATGATGTCGAGGATATCGGCATCCGTCAGCATATCGGTGACGCCGTCGGTGCAGAGCAGGTAGACGTCGCCCGCCTTGTATTCGCCCGCCGCGATATAGGGGCGCAGCTTGTCGTCCGAGGGCATCCCGAGGAACTTGGTGATCGCCTTGCCGCCGTAGCCGGGGGCGATATGGTCGACGCTGAGCTGTTTTAGCTCGTGCTTTAAAAGCCGGTAGACGCGGCTGTCGCCCGCGTTGAGGACGTAGATATCCGTATCGCAGAACTGTACCATCGCCGCGGTTGTGCCCATCAGCACCAGCGAGCGCGCCTCGGTCTCTTCTCTGACTTTTTCGTTGAGCAGCTCGCCCAGCTCATAGAGGTACTCCTCATATGCGCCGCGGTCGCGCGCGAACAGCTGTGCGTGAGAAGCCGCGACAAACGATGCGACCTCGCCGCACGCCTCGCCGCCCATGCCGTCGAACACGGCGAACATCTCGTTGGTATCCGAGGACACCTTGCCCGAGAAGGCGACGTCCTGATTGTTGTTGACGTCTTCGCGGATCTTTCCGTCACAGTAGAAGTTATCCTCGTTGTTGCGGCGTATTTTGCCGACCGTACAGTAGACGGCATATTCAATCTCGTAGTGTTTCATGGCGGTTACCTTCTTTACCCGAATGTCGATCGAATTGTCGAGTGCTTATTGTTGTGCGACCAGCGCTTCAAAGAATTTCCGCGGGATCTCAACCTTTGCTGAGCCGACGTCATCTATCTTGCAGCTGACGGCATAGGTCTCGCCGCCGACCGTCAGGCTGAGGCTGAGGGCGGTCATGCTGCCCTTCGAGTCGATTGTGTAGGAAAAGCGGCAGTCGGAGGATTTGACAGCGCTCTCGTTGAGTTTATACAGCGCGCAGAACGCGTCGTAGTCGATCGCGCTGAAGAAGATAGAAGCGCCCTTGTTGCGCACCAGATCGAAGAATTCGCTCACGCTGATATCAAAGCTGTAGGTTTTCTCCCCGTCCTGAGAGGTGACGGTAAGCCGGGCGAGCTCTGTCGAGCCGCTCATGCGGTCTTTGAAGAGCTTCATAAAGCTGTTCAGCTCCTTGGCGGAGAACTGAGAGGTCAGCTCGGTAAAGCGCAGGAACGATGCGCCGTCAAAGCTGCCCGCGCGGTAGTCGGTGTTGAAGTCAAAGAAGTTGAGCACCTTCTCGGAGCAGTCGCGCACGCGCCATTTGCCGTCGTACAGACTGCCGCTGACACGGGTCTCACCCTCGGCGTAGACTGCGCCGGTATAGGTATAGTCGCCGTAGTCGGCGTCGTAGATCACCTTGACGTTCTGCTTTGAGGGGTCAGCCTCATAAGCGCCGCTGTAGGACATGACGGTTTTGCCGTCAACGGAAGCCTCTGCTTCAAAGGTGAAGGACGAGTTGAAGTCCTTGGCGGACGCGGACATGAATTTTGCGATCGGGTGATTTGCGCTGTTATAGATGCGGATGCCGACAAAAACCGCAATGATCAAAAGGATCGCCGCGCCGATATAGATCGCTGTCATATGCTCTTTGATCCACACCCGACGCGGGGATTCGGGTTTTACGACGTCCGGCTCGGATTCATTGATTGCGGGGATCATCTTTTTTGCCATCGGCGCACCTCCTTTTTGTTACTTGGCAGTTCTCTCACTCGTCACCGCCCACTGAGCCTATTATATCTCATACATTTTATCAAATAGGGGCTTTCCTTGTCAATAAATGCTACATAAGCGTAATCTTTGTGATTTTCTTGTCATTAGTTCTTGCAATCGCCTGATCGGCATATCGGCATATTATAATGAAACCGTCATCATATTATCCCCGAAAGAAGGCGGAATTATCATGAAACGAATCGTATCCCTGCTCCTGACCGCAGCGCTGGCGGTATCGTTGCTCTGCACCACGGCATTCGGCGTACCTGTGGCAGCATCGAACAAGATCGGCGACGTTGACGGCGACGGAGCGGTAGCCATCATCGATGCGACCGCGATCCAGCGACATTTAGCGGATCTTGTGCAGCTCAGCGCGGATCAGATCGCGCGCGGCAAGGTCTGCGGCAATCCGGGTCTTTCCATCCTCGACGCCACCGCGATCCAGCGGTATCTGGCGGGTCTCATCACCGCGTTCCCGGCGGGTGAATATCTGCCGACAGAAGCGCCGACCGACGATGAGCCGCTGATCGAAACGGTAAAGCCGACCGAACCTGCGACCCAGCCGCCGACACAGGCGCCGACACAGCCCGAAGAGGTGACCAAGGTGAAGAACAACATCACCATCTATTTCTCCAACAACAAGAACTGGACGACCGTCAACGCTTATATCTACAAGCAGTCCACCGGCGCGGTGCAGGCACAGTGGCCGGGTCAGAAGATGACCCTCAAGGGCACCAACGATATCGGCGAGCAGATCTATACCGCGACCGTCGATACCTCCAAGTACGACCGCGTCATCTTCAACAACGGTACCGACCAGACCACCGATACGCCGGTCACCAAGGCAAGCTCCGGCTACTTCCTCAACTCCAAGAAGAGCGCGGATTACCATTCCAAATTCCTCGCGGGACTTTACCCCTACGGTCAGAACGGCGAGGGCAAGGTGAGTTCTGTCAGCATGGATTATCCCGACGGGTACAAAAAGACGGTTTATATCTGGACGCCCGAGGGCTATAATGCCGCGGATAAGTCTAAGAAGTATTCCGTCCTCTATATGTGCGACGGCCAGAACCTCTTCGGTCAGAAAACGACCCTTTCGGGATTCGAGTGGGAGTGCGACGAGTCCGTCCTCTCGCTGATGCAGAACGGCGGCGACGGCATCATCGTGGTCGGCGTGGATAACTCTACCAACAAGCGCGACCATGAGCTGACCCCGAACCTCGGCAATACTGCGCCCGGCACCAATGCCTACGGCAGCTATACCAACGGCGGGGGCAAGGTGTACTCCGATTTCGTTGTCGACACCGTCATTCCCTACGTTGAGAAGAATTACAACGTCAATTCCATCCGCGGTATCGCAGGATCATCCTCCGGCGGCATCGAGGCGTTCTATATCGGCATGGAGCACATGGACAAATTCCGCTATATCGGCGCGCTCTCGCCCGCGTTCGTCCTCTACGAAAAGGCGACATGGGATAAATACCTGAACACCAAGGATTTCTCCGGTAATGTTCCGCGCATCTACTTCTTCAACGGCAATTCCGATAAGGACCAGCTCGAGCAGACCTTGTACACTAACGCCGTTGCGATGGAGGGCTGGCTGAAAGCGCACGGCTATCCTGCCGAGAAGATGGTGACCGTTACCGATAACGATGCGATCCACAGCGAGGGCTTCTGGGCGCTGTACTTCCCTGAGATGCTGAGCTTCGGATTGGATCTGTAAGGCATAGCACCTTAATCCACCAACTACCAACTACTGTCCCCTGAGTGAAACAGCTCAGGGGATTTTTGTGCCTGTCAACAAAAAATGAGGTACTGACTTTTGATCAGTACCTCATAGGTTCTTTATGAATGGTCAGTCGGGACAATCCCGCGTTCCTGACGATTTAAAGCTTCGGGCCGGCCTCTACCAGCGCCTTGCCGGCGTCGTTGGTGGTGTACTTGGTGAAGTTCTTGATGAATCTCTCGGCGAGGTCCTTTGCCTTAGCATCCCACTCGGCGGGATCAGCATAGGTATCTCTCGGGTCGAGGATGCCGGTATCTACGCCGGGCAGCTCGGTCGGAACTTCAAAGTTGAAGTAGGGGATAGTCTTGGTCGGAGCGTTCTTGATATCGCCGCCGAGGATCGCGTCGATGATGCCGCGGGTATCCTTGATGGTGATGCGCTTGCCGGTACCATTCCAGCCGGTGTTGACCAGATACGCCTTTGCGCCGGATTTGTTCATCTTCTTGACCAGCTCTTCGGCATACTTGGTCGGATGGAGTTCGAGGAACGCCTGACCGAAGCACGCGGAGAAGGTCGGGGTCGGCTCGGTGATGCCGCGCTCAGTGCCAGCGAGCTTCGCGGTAAAGCCGGAGAGGAAATAGTACTGGGTCTGCTCGGGCGTCAGGATGGAGACGGGGGGCAGTACGCCGAACGCATCCGCCGACAGGAAGATGACGTTCTCAGCTGCAGGACCGGAGGAGATGGTGTTGACGTTCTTGGCGATCTTCTCGATATGCTCGATCGGATAGCTGACACGGGTGTTCTCGGTGACGCTCTTATCGTCAAAGTCGATCGTGCCGTCCTCGGCGACCGTGACGTTCTCTAAGAGTGCGTTGCGCTTGATCGCGTTGTAGATGTCGGGCTCGGATTCCTTATCCAGACCGATGACCTTTGCGTAGCAGCCGCCCTCAAAGTTGAAGACACCGTTGTCGTCCCAACCGTGCTCGTCGTCACCGATCAGCAGACGCTTCGGGTCGGTGGAGAGGGTGGTTTTGCCCGTGCCGGAGAGACCGAAGAAGATCGCGGTGTTCTTACCGTCCATATCGGTGTTCGCGGAGCAGTGCATGGATGCGATGCCCTGCAGCGGCAGGTAGTAGTTCATCATGGAGAACAGACCCTTCTTCATCTCGCCGCCGTACCAGGTGTTCAGGATGACCTGCTCGCGGGAGCTGACGTTGAAGAGGACAGCGGTCTCGGAGTTGAGCCCCAGCTCCTTGTAGTTCTCGACCTTCGCCTTGGATGCGTTGTAGCAAACGAAATCGGGCTCAAAGCTCTCGAGCTCCTCAGCGGTGGGCTGGATGAACATATTCTTGATAAAGTGCGCCTGCCATGCGACCTCTACGATGAAGCGAACCGCCATGCGGGTATCCTTGTTCGCGCCGCAGAATGCGTCCACGACGTAGAGCTTCTTGCCGGACAGCTCGTCGACTGCGAGCTTCTTGCAGGCTGCCCATGTGGTTTCAGACGCGGGGTGGTTGTCGTTGGGATAATCGGGCGTTGTCCACCATACGGTGTCCTTACTCTTCTCATCCATAACGATGAACTTATCTTTGGGCGAGCGGCCGGTGTAGATGCCGGTCATGACGTTGACTGCGCCCAGCTCGGTCAGCTGACCTTTGTCGAAGCCCTCAAGGGCAGGATCCATCTCATCCTCGAAGAGCTGCTCATACGAGGGGTTATAGATGATCTCTTTGACATCCTGGATGCCGTACTTGGTTAAATCGATCTTTGACATAATATACCTCCTGTTGCGGGAACAAATGTCCCCACGATAATATACTCTGCTATTATAGCGCATTTCTGTGTAAAAGTAAAGCCCCGCCGAGAAAAAAGACGTCATTTGCCTATTGACAAATACCCCAAGGGGGTATATAATAGCCTTGATGAATATATACCCCCTTGGGGTATATACTAACCGAGGTGACAGCGATGCCGTGCGAACATTGTATGAAAAAAACCGAGCGATCGGATGACGAGAAGAGGAAGCTGATCAACCGCCTGTCGCGCATCGAGGGGCAGATCCGCGGGATCCGCCAGATGGTCGAGAACGACGCCTACTGTGTCGATATCCTGACCCAGAGCGCCGCGGCAAAGTCCGCCTTCAACGCGTTCAACAAGGAACTGCTGCGCCGCCATGTTGCGGGATGCGTAGCGCGTGATCTCAAATCCGGCGATGAGGAAGTCATCGACGAGCTGATGGATATCGTCGCAAAGCTGATGAAGTAAAAGGAGAAGCCTATGACCAGATATAACGTAGGCGGGATGAGCTGTGCCGCCTGCTCGGCGCGGGTCGAAAAAGCGGTCTCTGCCGTCGAGGGCGTGACAGAATGCTCGGTCAGCCTGTTGACTAACTCGATGACCGTCTCGGGCGCAGCCTCGGCTGACGCGATCATTGATGCCGTAGAGCGTGCGGGATATACCGCCGCTCCCGATACGCCCGCCGATCAAAAACAATCGAAGATCACGCTGCAAAAGCCCGACGAGGTGCGCCCGCTAATTAAGAGGTTCGTCTCCTCACTGATCCTTCTGCTTATCCTGATGTACTTCTCGATGGGGCATACGATGTGGGGATGGCCTCTGCCGGACTTCTTTACCCACAACCATATCGCGATCGGGCTTGTTCAGCTGCTCCTGTCCGCCGCGATCATGATCATCAACCAAAAGTTTTTTATTAGCGGAGCCCGCGGGCTGATTCACCGCGCACCGAATATGGATACGCTGGTGGCGCTCGGCTCAGCCGCATCATTCATATGGAGCGTGTACGTCCTCTTCGAGATGACCGTCGTGTCCGCCGAGGAATCCATGGAGCTGCTCCACGGGCTGTATTTCGAGTCCGCCGCGATGATACTGGTGCTGATCACGGTCGGCAAGACGCTCGAGGCGCGCTCTAAGGGCAAGACCACCGACGCGCTGAGATCCCTGATGGACTTATCTCCCAAGACCGCCGTCGTAGAGCGCGGGGGAGAGGAGCACGAGGTGCCGATCGACGAGGTCGTGATCGGCGATATTTTCATCGTGCGCCCGGGAATGAGCATCCCCGTTGACGGCGTAGTATTAGAGGGCGAGAGCGCCGTGGATGAGAGTATGCTCACCGGCGAGAGCCTGCCCGTCGAAAAATCCGCGGACGCATCCGTATATTCTGCTACCATCAATCAAAACGGCTTTATTCGCTGCCGCGCGATCCGTGTCGGCGAGGATACCACCCTCAGTCAGATCATCCGAACCGTCTATGACGCGTCCTCTACCAAAGCTCCCATCGCGCGTGTCGCTGATAAGGTATCGGGCATTTTCGTACCGGTGGTCATCGGGATCGCGCTGGTCACCTTAGCGGTCTGGCTGATCGTCGGCAGAGAGTTCAGCTATGCGCTTGAGCGGGCAATCTCGGTGCTGGTCATCAGCTGTCCGTGCGCCTTGGGACTGGCGACGCCTGTCAGTATCATGGTCGGCAACGGCGTCGGCGCAAAGGCGGGCATCCTCTTCAAGAATGCCGAAAGTCTGGAGACCGCCGGCAAAACGCAGATCGTCGCGTTGGATAAGACAGGTACGATCACCAAGGGCGAGCCGACTGTCACCGATGTGATCGCGGACGATGCAGATACACTTCTGTCCGTCGCATACGGCTTGGAGGCAAAGAGCAGTCACCCGCTGGCGAAGGCGATCACCGCTTATGCCGAGGAACAGGGGATCGCTCCCGCACCCTGCGAGGGCTTCCAAAACCACTCCGGCAGCGGTATCGAGGGCTTGATAAACGGCAAAACTGCCTATGCAGGCTCAGTGAAATATATCCGCACGATCACGGATATCCCTACCGGTATACAAGCGCAGATCACCGATCTGTCCGATCTGGGCAAAACTCCGATGCTGTTCGCTTATGACAGCAAACTCCTCGGTGTGATCGCCGTTGCGGACACCGTCAAGGATGACAGTGTCGCCGCGATTGAGGAACTCCGTGAGATGGGCGTCAGGGTCGTCATGCTCACGGGCGACAATGCCCGTACTGCCAAGGCGATCGGCGATACCGTCGGCGCAGACCGTGTCTATGCGGGAGTACTGCCGACCGAGAAGGGCGATATCATCGCCGATCTCAAGACGCGCGGCAAGACTGCGATGGTGGGCGACGGCATCAACGACGCACCTGCTCTGACCGCCGCCGATACTGGTGTTGCGATCGGCTCGGGCGCAGATATCGCGGTCGAGAGCGCAGATGTGGTACTGGTCGGCAGCCGACTGAGCGAAGCGGTCGCCGCGATCCGCCTGAGTAAAGCCACCCTACGCAATATCCACGAAAACCTGTTCTGGGCATTTATCTACAACGTCATCGGCATCCCCCTCGCCGCGGGCGTATGGATCCCGATCTTCGGCTGGACGCTGAATCCGATGTTCGGCGCGGCGGCGATGAGCCTGAGTAGCTTTTGTGTCGTTACCAACGCTTTGCGGCTGAATCTGTTCGACCCGCACAAGCGCAGAAAATACAAAAATACCCCTGTGGAGTTACCCGCAGAGGAAGTCAAAAAAGGAGAAGAACCAATGGTAAAAACAGTCGTAAAAGTTGAGGGCATGATGTGCCCGATGTGCGAGAAGCACGTGCAGCAATCCATCCATACCGCGGGCATCAACGGACTGCTGTCCGTAGAAGCGTCCCACGAGAAGGGCAGCGTCGAGCTGGTCTCCGAATCGCCGATCGATTACGACCTTGTCGCGGCGGCGATCAAAAAAGCGGGCTATACCGCGACAGGAGTGAAGGAGTGAGGAGTTAGGAGTGAGGAGTTGAAATCCGACTGTTCTTACATTAACAACAAAAAGGGTGCTGATGGAAATGTCAGCACCCTTCATTGTTTTTCTAAACTTATATGTGAGAGAAACTCCTAACTCCTCACTTCTAACTCCTAACTTTCTTCTCCGGTATCTGTGCGATGATGATCGCGATGAACATCACGCCGCATCCGATCAGCTCCGCCGTCTTGGGGACGACCCCCATGAAGATCACGCCGCCGATCGCCGCGAATACGCTCTCCATGCTCATCAGGATCGACGCGAGGGTCGGACTGGATGAATATTTCTGCCCGATGATCTGCAGGGTATAGCCCACGCCGCTGGACATCAGCGCGAGATACAAGAGCGGCTGCCATGCATCGAGGATCGCCGTGAGATCCGGCTGCTCAAAGATCAGCATCAAGATCGCCGACAGCACGCCGGTCACGAAGAATTGCATCGCGCTGAGCTTCACGCCGTCCACCTCGCCGATGTAGTGATCGACGCAGAGGATCTGCAGGGCAAAGCTCATGCCGCAGATCAGCTCGACGATATCGCCCATGTACAGCGCCTCGAGCCCGTCCGACAGGCATAAGAGGTACAGTCCTATCACCGCGATCCCTACCGCGATCAGCACGAAGATCCCCGGACGCTTTTTTAAAAACAGTCCGAAGATCGGCACGAACAGGATGTACATCGCGGTCAGAAATCCGCTGTGCGCCTCGACCGGCGCCCCCGCGGGATACAGCGCGATCCCGAACTGCTGGAGGTTCACCGAGATGCACAGCAGGATGCCGCAGAATACCCCTGCCTTTAATAGCCTTTTGCGGTCGGCGGGCGTAGTTTCTCTGAGCTTTTTTCCGTTGATCCGCCGTGTAAAATATGCGACCGGTATCAGCGCGACCGATGCGATCAGCGACCGTGTCGCGTTGACGGTGAAGGGCTGTACCGTATCACTCAGCGCGTTCTGCGCCACAAAGGCAAAGCCCCAGATGATCGCCGCCAGCAGCAGCAGCGCCGACGACAGCAGATTGTTCTTTTTCATAGCCTTCCTCATTCTGAAAAAATCCACGTATCATCTTAACGGAAAAATCGCCGCCTGTCAATACAGCGGCTGCCTGCATGATCGTTTCCTTAGTCCTTCGAGCTTAGAACTTAGATCTTAAAACTTAGATCTTCCATGCGACATTATTCACAAAATATTCGCATTATTATTCTATATTAGCGTTAAAAACGCCCGCGCTCCATGGTATAATTATGATGAATACATGCGTAGTACACGCATAGGAGGTTCACGATGAAAAAGTTTGTGATTATTTCCATTATCCTGCTGCTCATCGGCGGCACGGCATTCGGCTTTTCGCTCAAGCACTATCTCGACGTCAAGCATCCGTCTGAGGAGACCTCTGACGAAAGCTCCGCCGATTCCGAGGAGACGCCCGATACCCCCGAGGAGGCTACCGAAGCTCAGGCCGCACCCGTCAATAATCTTGCGGACAACGGTATCTTCTCCGCCAATTACGCAAAGGCGCAGAAGGCTATTGAGGAGATGTCCGATGAGGAGATGGTCGGTCAGCTGATCGTCGGCGTATGCTCCGATCTCGATACCGGCACCGAGGATATCAAGAAATATTCCCTCGCGGGCTTCCTGTTCGAGAGCGACGCGTTCTCCTACAAAACCGACGAGGAGATCAAGCAGGGCATCGCCGGGCTGAAAAAGGAAGCGAAGATCGCGCCCATCGTCGCCGCACAGGAAGAGGGCGGCGAGAGAACCACCGTTTCCGGCTCAGACGCCTTCCCCGAGAATACCTATGATTCGCCGCGCAATATCCTCGCGTCCGGCGGTCTGCAGGACGTCGAAAAGACCGAGCTGGAAAAGGCGACCTTCCTCAAAGAGGTCGGCTTCAACCTCAACCTCGCTCCCGTGGTCGATATCCCCGATTCCTCTGACCAGATGATGTATTCCCGCTCGCTGACCGACGACGAAAAGGTCGTCAGCGACTTTGCGAAATATTGCTCCAAGCAGGTGCAGGCAAAGGGCGTATCGATTGCCCTCAAGCACTTCCCCGGCTACGGCACGATCTCAGACGAAGCCAACTACGAGGCGCAGAGCAACGGCACGCCCGTTGTCGACGACCGCATGGCGGACGATATCCGCAACAAGGACTACGCGCCCTTCAAGTCCGGCGCTGAGGAAGGCGCTCACTTCATCATGGTGTCGAACGTCATCGTCAAGGGCTTTGACGCGACCCATACCGCCGCGCTCTCACCGACTGTCCACAAAGAGCTGCGCGATTCTGTCGGCTTTACCGGTCTGATCATCACCGATATCATCGACGACGCCGACTACTCCGCTTATGCCGACGGCAGGGACGTTGCAGTCGCCGCGATCTTAGCAGGCAACGATCTAGTCCTCTCGCGCAATTACAGCTCCGCCTATACCGCGATCCTCTCCGCCGTCAACGACGGCACCATCAGCAGAGATCTGCTCCAGCAGACCTGCACCCGCATCCTTGCGTATAAGTATACCGCAGGGCTGATCAAATAAATCCGCTTCAATCCGATCCATGACAGGCGAGCGCAGCTCGCCCCCCTACTATGCAGATGAGGTGATTTTATGAAGAAACTGTTTTCCGTACTGTTGGTCATCGCGCTGATCGTCACCGCGATCCCGCTGACGTTTGCTGCCGCACAGGGCGATACTGACGGCGTGTATGTCGTCGCCGACGGCGTAACCTACAAGGTCAGTCAGGGCGATACCGTTACCTATGTTTACTACCTGAATATCGGCGAGAAGATGTCCGCGATCAGCGGCGTACTGTCCTACGATACCGACGGACTCTCTCTGAATATCCCGCTGGATGAGGACGACGAGTCGGATGTCACCGGCGTCTTCCCGATCATCGGCGGCAACGTGGTCGTCAACAACCACGATCCGTCCAAGCTCAACTACAACTTCTCTCTGCCGACCGGCAGAGCCTTTATCAAGGATACCGCCGCGCTGATCCGCGCAGAGTTTACGATCACCGCGTCGTCCGGTACTTATCGCATCGACAACGCGATCACCACCCTCAGCGGCGTCAGCGAGACCGTGTATATCAAGGAGGGAGAGGTTATCACCGCTCCATCCAAGATGCAGGGCGGTTTGGATGGACTCTCTCCCTACGATCCCGATGCGACCGAGCAGCCTACCGAAAAGCCGACTGAGAAAGCGACCGAAAAGGCAACCTCTCCCGCAACAGAAAAGCCGACGACTGATCCTTCCGTCAGCGGCGACGTCGTCGTGATTGCCGACGGCGTCAGATATGCCGCCAAGACCGGCGATGTCTTTGACTATGTCTACTATCTCAACAACGGCGAGCGCGTCTGCTCGATCGAAGGCGACTTCTACTACAGCGCCGACGGGCTCGAGCTGATTATCCCAGAGAACGAGGACGATCTGACAAACGAAATGATCTTCCCGAAGCTGAAAAACTCCGTGATGGTCAACGAGCCGGAGTCAGGTCATTTGAAATACAACTACTCCAACGCCAAGGGTACCAAGTTCGACAAAGATACCGCCGAGCTGATCCGCGCGCAGTTCAAGGTCACCGCGACTTCCGGCGAGCTGAATATCACCAACGCCGTCCATACCCTCGCGGGCGAGAACGAGAAGAAATATCTCTATCGGGACGAGGTCGTCGAACCGCTGCAAAGCTCCGGCAGTGATGTTCCCGATCTGACGCCGCTCGATGAAAAGCCTACCGAGAAAGCAACTGAAACAGTGACCGAAAAGTCTACGGAAAAACCGACTTCGTCGGCGACCGAAGCGCAGACTGCTCCCCCGACTCAGGCGGCGACCTCCGCACCCGCGGTATTCGTCATCGCCGACGGCGTGACCTACAAGGTGCGTCAGGGCGAGACCTTCGAATATGTCTACAACTTCAGCTTTGCGAACAACTCGGGCGAAAGGCTCTGTTCCCTCGACGGCGAACTTTTCTACGGCAAATCCGGCCTTGAGCTGGTCATCCCTGAGAACGAGGACGAGCTGACGACCGAAATGATCTTCCCGCGCCTGAAATATTCGATCATGTATCACGAGATCGAACCGGGTCATATCAAGTACAACTACTCCGGCGCACAGGGTACCAAGTATGACAAGGATACCTATGTGCTGATCCGCGCGCAGTTCAAGGTCACCGCATCTGAGGGTGCCTACGAGATCCGCAACGCGGTACATACCGTCGCTGGACTTGACGAGAAGAAGTATATCTATAACGACGAGGTCATCGAAGCGCCCGCTCGGAACGAAAGCGCCGGAATCCCGGAGAAAACTCCTTACGATCCGGAGAACCCCGAGCCCGATCCCACCGATCCTCCGACCGATCCACCCACAGATCCGCCTACCGAGCCTCCCACAGAGAAACCGACCCCGAAACCCACAGATCCGCCTACAGAAAAACCAACTTCCAAGCCTACCGATCCTCCCACAGAGAAACCCACCGATCCTCCGACTGAACAGCCCACAGAAAAGCCGCTCGAGGGCGTATATGTCAAGGCTGACGGCGTGCTGTACAAGGTCAGCAAGGGCGAAGTCTTCAACTACGTCTACTATCTCAATCTCGGCGAGAATCTCTGCTCTCTCGACGGCGAGCTGTTCTATGACAGCAAGGGCTTGACCCTGACCGTCCCGTACGACGAGGAAGAGGAGGAAGAGAACATCACCCTGATTTTCCCGATCATCAAGGATGCGATGGTTACGAACGTTTCCGACGGCAGGATCAAGTATAACTATTCCAATTCCAGCGGCAAAGCGTTCAAAAAGGATTCCTCCCGCCTGATCAAGGCGGAGTTCACGGTCACCGCCGACGAGGGTATCTATGAGATCAATAACATCCTGCATACCGTCGCGGGTCAGGATGAGAAGAAGTTCATCTTCGCTGACGAGGTCGTCAACCCGATCCCGAAGACCGAGAGTACCCTGCCTGATAAAGAGCCCTACGATCCCGATACCCCGGCTCCCGAGCGCATGTACGGCGATACGGACGGCGACGGCAGGATCACCATCGTCGATGTGTCTTTTATCCAGCGTCACCTTGCGGGCATCAACACGTTTGACGCGGTTCAGCTCAAGTACGGCGACGTTGACGGCGACGGTAATGTCACCATCGTCGACGGCACCTATATCCAGCGCTGGCTTGCCGGCATCCTCAAGGATAACCCGATGACCCGCTTCGGCTATCCGAGAGAGTAATTCCATACAGCATAACAAAGCTCCCGACAAAATCTGTCGGGAGCTGTTTTTATACAGATAAAAAAACCACCTGCTATGCAGGTGTGAATGTGCAGACTTTAGTGTCAGGTGCAGTTGACAAAAAAATCCCCGTTTTGATAGAGTA
>CACYPH010000004.1 GCA_902776185.1 uncultured Ruminococcus sp. | reverse complement strand
TGTGACGGTGAATGTGCCTGCGCCGGTCAGGTTGAAGGTGACATTGTTGCCGGTTGCATCGCCGTACGATGTGCTCCAGCTGCCGTTCTTGACAACCTTGAGCTGTACTTCCTTAACTGCTTCTGCGACGGTGAAAGCCTTGCTGTACTTACCGTCGTCGCCCTTTGTGAGTTGGTTTGCTGTATCGTCCTTGTTCCAATTGGAACCGAATACAGACTCTGTGCCTGCTACTATGTAGTAATCTTCTGCAGCTTCATCGCCGGTGGCGGCAATCGCCATCTTGATGATATCACTGACACCGAAGGTACTGGCAGCAGATGTGCCGATGACCATCATAGAGGTCATCAACAATACGGCTAATAAAATGCTGATAAATCTTCTCAATTCTCTCAGTCCTCCTTTTCTTTTTCAGCCGTGTGTGTTCCTATGAAGATTTCAGAAAATGCGGGCCGATCCAAAGGGAGTGTGCACGGATCAGCTTTCCGAAACCCTAAATCTTCACGAACAATCATATCACAAACCTGTCATATTTGCAACGAGTTTTGTCATTTTTATGATACAATTTTTGCACCTTTATTTGTGAAAATTGCACATAAATCCACAGCTGATTTTGTGCGTTGATATTCGCTTGTCGATTTTGTTACAAGAAAAGGGTTAAATTGATGTCGAGTTTGTTATATTTCGCATATCGCAAAATACAGGCAATTATTATGCTGATAATGAATTAAAATACCTTTATATTTCTATTACTGAAATATAAATAAGATTATCTCTTTTTTTAACAAGCCGAATAACGTAATAAAAATCCGCACAGCACCGAAAGAATGCCATGCGGACGCAATTATTTTTAAATATTCATAAATATGCAAAAGTCGAGAATATTATCACTTTTTATTGTTCCCCTGATACGGCGGATCGTTTACAGCTGTTTGCTGAGGATAGCCTTGCGGTTGTTCACCGTAGATCGCCTGCAGATACGGATTATCGCCGGCAGGTTTGCGCGGTTTATTCTTTTTCGGGCCGCGCAGCGACCGGTAGGGATCGTCTGACGGCTCATTCATGACTGGCGCATTCTCTGCGGGAGCATTAGAGTCGACGACAAATTTGTCTGAGATCTTGTCAAAAAAGTTAGAGAAGGAATTCGAAAGCTTTTCGTCGCGCAGTTCGGAATAAGGATCGTCGGGAATCGGCTCGGGGTATGCGGGATAATAATATGCGCCCTGCGGAAGCTGATAATAGGGCTGCTGCGGTTGATAGTACGGCTGCTCCTGATCGATTTGGTTTGCAGGCTGAAGCTGAGGTTGGTACGCCTGCTCCTGAGGGAGCTGATCAACCGGGGGCGCGGTGGCAGATACATCATTTGCTTGGGGCTGTGCCATCGCTTCTTCGATCAAGCGAATCAACTCGGTCATGCTTTGGCAGCGGTTCGCTTTGCGTACGGCAAGCCCATACATCAAAACGCCTTCCAGCGCGGGAGAGATCATAACACCCAGCTCGGATGGTTTTTGTAAATCATCCTCATAGGTACGGTCAGGCGATTCGGTCGGGGTTTTGCCGGTGATACAGCGGTAGAGGGTTGCACAGATCGCGTAAACGTCCGTCCACGGACCCTGCTCGCCTTTTTTGCGGTACTGCTCCTCAGGCGCATATCCGGGCTTGAGCATCACTGAGAGCGAACGGTTTTCGTCCTCAAAATCACGCGCAGCGCCGAAGTCCATCAGCTTGAGATTGCCGTCGTTGAGGTACATGATATTGTCAGGGCTGATGTCGCGATGGATCAGTCCTGCCTCGTGGATCTTCTCGAGCGAGCGGATCGCGGGCATGAGCATGGTGAATGCTTCCTCAGGCGACATCATGCCGTGCTGACGCAGATAGTGGCGCAGATCGACGCCCTCGAGGTACTCCATTACGATGTACGCCGTGTTGTTTTCCTCAAAGAAATCGCGCACATCCACGATACCCGGCTCACGGAAAAAGCGCGCCATGTTGCGGGCTTCCATCAAAAAGCGCTCTTTACCCTTTTGGAAAAACGCCGTTGAGTTAGAAGAGGATGACGGAATCACGCGCGAGGTGGCGTTGTCGCGGTGAGAATAGCCATGAGGAAAATACTCTTTGACCGCGACGGGGATGCGCAGGATATTATCAAGTCCGATATAGGTGATGCCGAAGCCTCCCTCACCCAGTACCTTGCCGATCACATAGCGTCTGCCGACGATCGAACCGGGAACCAGCTGATGGGGAGCGCTGTCGGGCAGATGGGTCACATGACAAAAAGGACAGGTCATCGCATCGCCTTTGTCCTTCATGCAGTTATAGCAAAGCATAGCCTATCCCCTTTCGTCAAATTCTGATACTATTATAAGAATATCCGCAGATATTGTCAATACAGACAGTTTGATTGAAACAGAAAAGGGAGGGTCTCCCCTCCCCTAAATCCGTATGTGTGATCAGGACATCAGATCCTCGTCGGCGTGGTCATCGTGATGGTGGCCGCAGCCGCACTCGCACTCGTCACCCCAGTCCTCATCCTTGAGGTCGGAGAAATCAAACTCGAGTGTTTCACCGCAGTTGGGGCAGACGATCTCGCCCTCGAGGAGAACATCCTCGTCGACAGTGATCTCTTCGCCGCATTTGCCGCAGGTGACTTCGTAATAGTAATCATCATCGTCGAAATCTTCGTCACAGCAGCAGTCGTCATAGTCGCCGTAGACTTCCTCTTCGAGCTCGGAGAGATCCTCGTCGATCTCGTCCACCTGATTGCAGACGTCGTCAACGATGTCTTCCATATCGGTGACGTCATATGCCATATCCTCGAGCAGGTCGATGATGGCGTTGATAACCTTTACCTCGTCCTTGTTCTCGTCGAGCTTCAAACCCTCGGCAAGACCGCGAATATAGGCAATTCTCTCAGTTAAGTTCATAGTAATCTCCTTTTCAGGTATCGGCGCTTCTATTACGCCCTGCCGAGATACTCGCCGGTACGGGTGTCGATCTGGATCATTTCGCCCTCTTCGATGAAGAGCGGGACCTTGATCTCAGCGCCGGTCTCGAGGGTCGCGGGCTTGGTCGCGTTAGTAGCGGTGTTGCCGGCAAAGCCGGGATCGGTCTGGGTAACCTGAAGCTCAACGAAGTTGGGCGGCTCTACGCCGAAAACGTTACCCTTGTAGGACAGGACCTTGCAGACCATGTTCTCTTTGACAAACTTGAAGCTGTCGCCGAGGATGGACGCGTTGATCGGGATCTGCTCCCATGTCTCGGTATCCATGAAATAATAAAGATCGCCATCGGAATAGCTGTACTCCATATCCTTTCTGTCAATGAAAGCGGTGGGGTACTTATCGTTGGGGTTGAAGGTCTTTTCAACGACAGAGCCGGTGATGACGTTTCTGATTTTTGTTCTGACAAATGCCGCGCCTTTACCGGGCTTTACGTGCTGGAACTCGATGATGGAGACAACCTGTCCGTCCATCTCAAAAGTTACGCCGTTTCTGAAATCGCCAGCAGAAATCATATACATTTCCTCCTAAAAAATTACTTCAAAAGCAAATCCGTGGATGATTGCACAGAATAAGCATTTTAATACAAGTATTATACAGGTTATACGCCGAAAAATCAATAGGGTTAAAGAAATATTCTTACAGAATCAGCAATTCTTTCGGCAGTTCGGCGAGAGAAGCGCTTTTTTGACCGCTGACGACAACCATATCCTCGATCCGCACGCCGAATTCACCGGGAAGATAGATTCCCGGTTCGTCGGTGATGACCATGCCGTCCATGAGGACGGTGGAATCGGTTTTGTAGACGCGGGGATCTTCGTGGATCTCAAGACCTACGCCGTGACCGGTGCTGTGCCCGAAGTATTCTCCGTAGCCCTTTGATTCGATATAATCGCGGGCGGCGAGATCGACGTCAGCGGTCGTATTGCCGACAACGATCTTTTCGGCGGCTTTCAGGTGCGCCTGATAAACGATATCGTAGATCTCGCGCATTTTGTCGGTTGCATGACCGACCGCGTAGGTGCGGGTCATATCGCTGTGATAACCATTGTAGACCGAGCCGATGTCAAAGGTAATGAAGTCGCCCTCGCGAACAGTATAATCGCCGGGAACGCCGTGCGGCAGTGAGGTGTTCGCGCCGGCGATCGTGATCAATTCAAAAGCGATCCTCTCTCCCCCATAAACATGGATCAGATGCTCAAGCTCGACGGACAGTTCTCGCTCGGTCACGCCGGGGCGGACATGGTTGAGCAGCTCGGTCAGGGCACGCTCGGTGATGCGCTGGGCACGGGTGATATCGGCGATCTCATCGGAAGTCTTGATCATACGGATCGCGCGGATCTTTGCGGAAAGCCCGCAGTCGCTGAGCAGCTCGGCGCTGAGATTCGACCTCATTGACGACAGCGTTGCGATCGTGACGGACTCTTCCTCGATCATCAGTGATTTAATATTCTTTTGGAGAATAATTTCATTGATCGCCTCATACAGTCTGCGGAATTGCACGACAGTGACATCTTCGCGGGCTGACTTTTCAGCGGCTTCGATATACCGAAAATCACACAATAGATACGCAGTATCCTTTGTGATCAGCACCGCGCCGTCGGTATAGTTGAAGCCGGTGAAATATCGCGCGTTGACCTCAGAGGTGATCAGCGCGGCGGTGGTATGATCGGGGAGAAAATCTTGGAGTTTTTGAATAGCAGTCATAGGACACCTCGAAAAATGTAAAAAATCAATTTATCGTACATATTTTCTCTTAGGGAACATATATATCGACACCTCATCCGTCACCTACGGTGACACCTTCCCCCCGAGGGGAAGGCTTGAAAACAAAAAACGGACAGATGATCTGTCCGTTTCTTCTTTGATATTGTACTTATCTGTACTTACGCTTGCGAGCAGCCTCGGACTTCTTCTTACGCTTTACAGAAGGCTTCTCGTAAGCCTCTCTCTTACGAACCTCAGCGATAACGCCGGCGCGCGCACACTGCTTTTTAAAGCGGCGAAGTGCGCTCTCCAAAGATTCGTTTTCTTTGAGCCTTACTTCTGACATTTATTTCCCTCCCATCCGCCAAAAGGCAGGGGTAATTCGCATAATGCAACATTGATTATACAATAATGTCCCCAAAGTGTCAAGTACCAACATGGAATTTGTAGAATTTTGCTAAGAATGAGCGGAAAATTTCTACGTTGAGTGAATAACATAGTTACTCGCTTAGCTCGAACAATCATACAATTCCTCAGTCGCCGTTAGGCGACAGCTCCCTTTACCAAAGGGAGCCAAATTAGGGCTTGACGACGATGTTGACCAGCTTGCCGCGGACATAGATTTCCTTTATGATGTTCATGCCGCTGATCGCTTCCTGAACCTTGGGTTCGGCTTTTGCCAGTGCAAGAACGTCATCCTGAGCGGCGTCGGCGGCAATATTGAGCTTCGCCTTGATCCTGCCGTTGACCTGTGCGACGATCTCGATGGTATCGTCGACACACTTGGACTCGTCATACTCCGGCCACTGTGCCTCAGCGAGGATACCGTTACCCAGTTTGCAGGCTTCCCAGACCTCTTCGGTCACATGAGGAGCGAACGGGTTGAGCAGGATCGCAAAGATGCTGAGCTCTTTCTTGGTGATCTTGCCGGTCGCGTATATCGTATTGATCAGCGCCATCAGCGCGGCGATCGCGGTATTGAACTTGATGTTCTCGATATCGTAACCGACCTTTTTGATGGTCTTGTGGAATTCTTTTTCGACCTCGGGACGGATGAAGTCCTCGCCGGTCATCATCTCCTGCAGGTTCCAGAAGCGCTCGATGAACTTGCGGCAGCCGCGGACGGAGTTGGTGCTCCACGGAGCGGCTTTCTCAAAGTCGCCGATGAACATCTCATACAGGCGCAGGGTGTCCGCGCCGTACTCATTAACGATATCGTCGGGATTGACGACGTTGCCGCGGGATTTCGACATCTTCTCGCCGTTTGCGCCGAGGATCATACCGTGAGAGGTACGCTTTGCATACGGCTCCTTGGTCGGAACAACGCCGATATCGTAGAGGAACTTGTGCCAGAAACGGCTGTACAGTAAGTGGAGGGTAGTATGCTCCATACCGCCGTTGTACCAGTCGACACAGTTCCAGTATTTGAACGCATCCTCGGACGCGATCGCGTCGGGATTATGGGGATCCATGTAACGCAGATAGTACCACGAGGAACCGGCCCACTGGGGCATGGTATCGGTCTCGCGGTAGGCCTTTTTGCCGCAGTGCGGACAGGTGGTCTCAACCCAGTCGGTCATATTGGCAAGCGGCGACTCGCCGGTATCGGTCGGCTCGTAGCTCTCGACCATCGGGAGCTTTAAGGGAAGCTCAGACTCGGGGATCGGAACATAGCCACAGTCGTCGCAGTGAACGATCGGGATCGGCTCGCCCCAATAACGCTGGCGGGAGAACACCCAGTCGCGCAGCTTGAAATTGACCTTCTTATGACCGATGCCCTTCTCGGTCAGGTAATCGATGATCTTGACCTTTGCTTCGTCGACCGACAGGCCGTCGAGGATGCCGGAATTGACCATGATACCGGTCGCACAATCGGTGAAGGCTTCTTCCTGAACGTTGCCGCCCTTGACGACCTCGATGATCGGCAGATCGAACTTCTTTGCAAATTCCCAGTCGCGGGTATCGTGAGCGGGAACCGCCATGATCGCGCCGGTACCGTAGGAGATCAGGACATAGTCGGAAATGAAGATCGGGATCTCGGTATTCGTCAAAGGATTGATCGCGGTGACGCCGTCGAGACGCACGCCGGTCTTGTCTTTATTCATCTCGGTGCGCTCAAAATCGCTCTTCTTCGCAGACGCGGTCTGATACGCACGGATTTCGTCGATATTGTTGAGCTTGTCCGCCCACTTCTCGATATAGGGATGCTCGGGCGATACGACCATATAGGTCGCGCCGTAGAGCGTATCGGGACGGGTGGTATAGATCTTGAGCTTATCGCCGGCGGTGGTGTCGAACTCAACCTCTGCGCCGTAGCTTCTGCCGATCCAGTTCTTCTGCTGAAGCTTGACGCGCTCGGGATAATCGACAAGATTGAGATCGTCGATCAGGCGATCGGCATACTCGGTGATCTTGAGCATCCACTGGCTCTTGACGCGGCGGACAACCTCGCTGCCGCAGCGCTCGCAAACGCCGTTGACGACTTCTTCATTCGCCAATACGCACTTGCAGGAGGTACACCAGTTGACGGACATCTCTTTCTTATAAGCTAAGTTATGCTTGAACAGCTGGAGGAAGATCCACTGCGTCCACTTGTAGTAGTCGGGATCGGTGGTGTTGATCTCGCGGCTCCAATCAAAGGAGATGCCGAGAGATTGGATCTGCTTTTTGAAGCGCGCAACGTTATTTTGGGTCACGATCTCGGGATGGATATGGTTCTTGATCGCGTAGTTCTCAGTCGGCAGGCCGAACGCGTCCCAGCCGATGGGATACAGGACGTTGTAGCCCTGCAAACGGCGCTTACGCGAAACGGTATCGAGCGCAGTGTAGGGGCGCGGATGACCGACGTGAAGTCCCTGTCCCGACGGATAAGGGAATTCGATCAGCGCAAAGAATTTTTCTTTATCAGAATTATTCTCAGCATGGAATACGCCTTTATCCTCCCAGATTTTTTGCCATTTTGGCTCTACAGCCTTGTGATTGTACTTCATATCTTTTCCTCCAAACGGGTAATGTACATCCAAAACAGAGTTCGGCGCGATATCAGAAAGGCGCGCCCCTCATCCGTCACCATTCGGTGACACCTTCCCCCCGAGGGGAAGGCTTAAGTCAGTCGGTAACGACGTCGGAAATATCAATCTCTTCTCCGTCCTCCCACAGGCGGTCGAGATCGTAATACTGGCGGCTCTCCTCAGAGAACACGTGGACAATGACGTCAATATAATCGAGCAGGATCCATGTGTCGGAGCGGTGTCCCTCGATATGGCTGACGGACACGCCGAGCTTGTCCATCTCGTACTCGACATAGTCGGCGAGCGACTTGACATGGGTAGACGAATTGCCGGTCGCGATAACCATATAGTCGGCGAGGATGGAGATATCGCCGATCTTGATGACCTTGACGTCCAGACCCTTGCGGGAATCGAGTACCTTTGCGATTTCTTTTGCTTCTTGTAATGAATTCATAAATACCTCTTAATGATGATTAATGATAGATGATTGTTGATTAATAAATAGATAATGGCGAGCTCTGCCCGCACCTGTTACTGCAATTCCTCACCCGCCTCTGGCGGGAGCTCCCTTTACCAAAGGGAGCCGATTACTTTTGTAACAGGATCTCGTTATATGCGTCAAGGGCGTTCGGAGAGATCAGGTTTCCCCTGCCCGATAAACGAGAGATCGTAAATTTCAGTCCGTAGAGCATCCCGTCCTCGAGCGACACCTCGGCGAATTTGCGGATGACGTCGATATCGGGATAGTTTCGCTCGGCGGAGGTGAAATCGGCTAGGAAGATACATTTCTCAAGCCTGCTCATTCCCGCACGGGCGGTGGTATGATACAGGATCGCGTTGAAAATATTCTGATCATCGATCCCGTATTTGTCACGGACGGTCACTGCTCCGGAGATCGAATGCCACAATTTCGGCGAGCGCCGTTCGACGTCGGTGAGAATTATACCACCGTTTTCGATAATTTTCAACTGTAAATCGTCCGGCGTTTCCTTGGTGATATCGTGAAGCAGTCCGGCAAGGCGGGCTTTCTCGGGATCAGCGCCGTATTTTTCGGCGAGGCGGACCGCTTCTTTCGCGACATTCAGCGAATGGATGCGCCGGTATTCGGAGAGCGTATCAAGCTCTTTTTCGTAATATTCAAAGTTCATATGTCACCTGTAGAGATGATTTTTTGCAATATATCGCGCGACCTTTTCGTCGACCATACCGCTGATATCCTCGCCCGCTTTGACCGCAGTACGGACAGCGGTGGAGGATAACGGCCCGACATATTCGCGGGAGATCAGGGTACGACAGTCATAGGTCTTATACTCTTCATATTTTTCTTTTAAAGAATGATAATCCAATTCATCCCGCGGTGCGACAAGGACGGTCGCGTTCTCGAAGATAAAGCGGAACTCGTGCCATTTGTCGAGCGTCACATACATATCCGCGCCGACGATTAAAAACAATTCGTCGCCGCCGTCCATTAAAGACGCGATCGTATCCGATGTATAACTCATACCGCCGCGGGTCAGCTCGATATCGCTGACCTCAAGCTGCGGATAATCTTCTGTTGCAAGGCGGCACATCTGATAGCGATGACTGCCGTCGACGATCGCGGAATTATCCTTGAGCGGGGTCGTATAGGTCGGGATCAGCGTGACCCGATCAAGGTCAAATTCTTCTGCAAACTGCAAAGCCAGCTTGACGTGGTCGTTGTGGATGGGGTTGAATGATCCGCCGAATATCGCGTGTCTCATTTGACCAGCTTGATCTTCGGGTCTTTTTTGTTGCGGCGATAGAGGACGAATTTGGAGCCGATGACCTGGACAACGTCTGCGCCGATGGCTTCGGCAATGGTGTCCGCCGCCTCACGTGAGGTATATTCGCAGGCTTCGAGCACCTTACCCTTGATCAGCTCGCGGGCGGTGATCGCTTCGTCTGCGGTTTTATAGAGCTGCTCGGAAAAGCCGGATTTGCCGACCATGAGCACGGTATCGATCGGATTGGCTAATGCGCGCAGTTGGGCGCGCTGTTTACTTGTCAGCATTATAAATCCTCCTTGCGGGAATGGAGTTCGTCGTAAAGCATCCTCAAAGCGTTGCCGCGGTGACTCAGGCGATCCTTTTCTTCGCTCGATAAACTCGCGAAGCTCTTGCCGTTCACGGTAAAGACAGGGTCGTAGCCAAAGCCGCCGTCACCCGACGGTGCTGAGGCGATCTCGCCGTTACATCTGCCCTCTACCGCGATGACCTCGCCGCTCGTCAGGATACAGCAGACGGCGCAGGAAAAGTGGGCGGTGCGATCGGGCGCGGGAACATCTTTGAGCTCATCGAGCAGCATCCCAATCTTGACGGTATAGGGTGAATCATGACCGCCGTAGCGCGCGGAGTAGATGCCGGGTCTGCCGCCTAACGCATCGACACATAAGCCGGAATCGTCGGCGATCACCGGCAGTCCGCATTTATCATATGCCGCCTTTGCTTTGATATAAGCGTTCTCGGAAAAGGTCGAGCCGTTTTCTTCGACGTCGCCGAGGTCGATGCCCTTATCGGCGGCGGTCACGGGTTCGATGCCGAGCGGCGCGAGGATGCGCTGTATTTCGGATAATTTCTTTTTGTTGTTAGTTGCGATAACGAATTCTTTCATAATCATCGTTGTTTATTCTGCATCCTTGACGAAAAGCGCCTTGGAAAATTCGAGCGGTTCGAAGGGCTGGAGGTCATCGACCTTCTCGCCCACGCCGATGAATTTGACGGAGATACCGAGGACGTCCTTGATAGCTAAAACGACGCCGCCCTTGGCGGTACCGTCGAGCTTGGTCAGGATGATGCCGGAGATACCGGTCGCCTTGGCAAATTCGGACGCCTGATTGACGGCGTTCTGACCGGTGGTGGCGTCGAGCACCAACAGGAATTCCTTGTCGGCGTCGGGCAGCTCGCGGTCGATCACGCGGCGGATCTTTGCCAGTTCGTCCATGAGATGTTTTTTATTATGCAGTCTGCCCGCGGTGTCGACGATGATCAGATCACTGCCCTTTGCCTTTGCAGAGGAGATCGCATCAAATACGACAGCGGCGGGATCGCTCCCCTCTCCCTGCGCGACGATATCTGCGCCTGCGCGGTCTGCCCAGATCTTGAGCTGATCGATCGCGGCGGCACGGAAGGTATCCGCGGCGGCAAGGGTCACACGCTTGCCCTGCTTGACATAATAAGACGCGAGCTTGCCGATCGAGGTGGTCTTGCCGACGCCGTTGACGCCGATGACAAGGATCACGGAGGGCTTGGTGTTCAGCACCATCTCGTTATCGCCCGACAGCATCTCAGCTGACAGCTCGGCGATCTCGTCCATGATGAGAGCGGGATCTTTGATGCCCTTCTGCTTGACGCGATCACGTAATTCGTCACAGATCTTGGTGGCGGTCGCAACGCCGACGTCACCCATGACGAGCAGTTCTTCGAGTTCTTCAAACAGCTCCTCGTCGATTTTGGTGAACGATTTGAGCATCGAGTCGATCTGACCGACGACCGCATCGCGGGTTTTCTTTAATCCGGATTTTAATTTACTGAATAATCCCATAATATCACCTTTGGATAGTTTACTTGATACCGAGCTTTGACGCGACCTCGGAGGCGCGCAGCTCGAGCAGTTTACTGATACCCTCGTCCTGCATGGTGACGCCGTAGAGAACGTCTGCCTCTTCCATCGTACCGCGGCGGTGGGTGATGAGGATAAACTGAGTATCCTCGGTCAGATTGCGCAGGTAATTGGCGAAGCGGTCGACGTTGACCTCGTCGAGCGCCGCCTCGATCTCATCCATGACGCAGAACGGTGCGGGACGAACCTTCATGATTGCGAAATACAGTGCGATCGCGACCAGCGCTTTTTCGCCGCCGGAAAGCGCCTCGAGGTGGACGACGATCTTGCCGGGCGGGTGGACGATGATATCGATGCCTGAGGTCAGGATGTTTTCGGGATCGGAAAGCTCCAAACGTGCTTCGCCGCCGCCAAACAATTCCTTGAAGGTCAGGGTGAAGTTTTTGTTGATCTCGGCAAACGAATCGACAAAGACCTCTTTCATCTGCTTGGTCAGGCTTTGGATCAGGTTTTCGATCTCTTTCTTGGACTTTTCAACGTCGTCGACCTGCGCCTTCATGAAGGTATAGCGTTCGGAAACCTCTTTGTATTCCTCGATTGCCGCTACGTTGACAGAACCAAGTCCCTTGATCTTCGATTTCAGCGCGGAAAGTCTCGAGCGCGCGGCGGTGATGCTCTCCAGCTCGATCGCCTGTTCCTCTGCCTCGCGGCGGGTCAGCTCGTATTCCTCCCAGAGTTTGGAGATGATGTCGTCAAACTGCTTTTGGAGCGAATCTTTTTTGACCTCTAAGCGCGAAAATTCGTTGGAAGCCAGCTCGCGCTCGTTCATCTTGTCGCGCTCGAGCTGTCGAAGCTCTACGGAGCGTTTTTCGAGCGTATCACGCTCGTTGTTCAGACGCTCGATTCCCTGTGCCGCTTCTGCGACCTTCTCGGTCAGCGCGGCGATCTCTTCATTCAGAGCGTTGATTTTATTTTCTATATCAGAATTATTATTCTCGATCTCTTCTTTTTCTTTCACGAGTTCCGCGATACGGAGCTTCTGATCGTCACCGGTCAGGCGAGCGGTCTCGATCTCGGCGTTGAGGTTATCGACGTCCTTTTCGGATGCGAGTATCTCAAGCCGCATCTCCTGTAGCTTATCGGCGAGGATCTCGCGCTGCTGCGCCATCTCGTCGCGTGAGCCGGTGAGCGTTTTGATCTTCAGCTCGGTGGATTCGATCTCGGCATTAAAGCGGACAAGGTCTTTCTGTGCCAGCTCGCGGGCAGTTTTATTCTCGGTGATCTTCTGGGCGGAGGTTGTCAATTCTGCGTCGATATCGTCGAGGTCGCGGGAAAGTCCTGCCAACTCTCCTATGCACGCGTTGTACTCGGCTTTCAGGCGAACCGCTTCCTGCTGGGCGTTGGAAAGGTCGGCACGTGCGCCGAGCAAATCTGCCTCGCAGGCGCCGTACTGGCTCTCTGCCTGTTTGAAGCTGTCAAACGCCGCCTGTGCCTTCTCGCTGAGCTGAGCCGCCTCTTTGCGCAGGCGGTCGATCTCGCTCTCGCGGGAGAGAAGTCCCGAATTCTTTGCACGTGAACCGCCTGTGAATGAGCCGCCGGCGTTGACAACCTGACCGTCAAGGGTGACGACCATGAATCGATATCCGTAGCGCTTTGCGATCGCGGACGCGGCGGATAAGTCTTCTGCGACGACGATCCTGCCGAGCAGATTAGAGAGAATATTCTCGTACTTCTTGTCGGCAGAGCAAAGCTCGGACGCGATACCGATATAGCCGTAGCAGTCGTCGAGGCCTTTTTCATTTAATGTATGCGGTTTGATGGTGGTCAGCGGCAGGAAGGTCGCACGGCCTGCGTCACGCTTCTTGAGCATTTCGATCGCACGTTTGGCGTCGGCGTCGGTATTGACGACGATGTGCTGCATCTTCGCGCCCAGCGCGACCTCCATCGCGATATTATATTTGGACGGTACTTTGATCAGGGTAGTGACCGGTCCGCAGATACCGCCGACAGCGCCTTTCTTCGCTTCTTTCATGACGACCTTGACGCTGTTGTAGAAGCCCTCGTAGTTTGCGGAAAGATCGCTGAGCAGCTTTGCGCGGCGGGATTTTTCATCCGCATCGAGGCGCAGGTTATCAGCGATCTGCTTCTGCTCGTCGCGCTTCTTCATGCGGGAAGTGAGCTTCATCTCCAAGCCCTCGATGGAGTTGGAAACGGAGCTGACGGTATTTTCCGCTTTGCTGATCTGCGCTTCATAGTTTTCTTTGATCGACAGCAGATCGTCGCGCTGGGCTTCTTTTGCCGCTTTGGTCTCGTTCAGCGCTGCGGTGCGCGCCTCGAGTTCATCGATCGACGACGCACTGGTGATATCCGTGACACGGACGTCGGCAAGGCGCTGGGACAGCGACGCGATGATCGCGGACAGCTTCTGCAGCTCGTCATTACTGCGGGAGGTATCGTTGTTGATATGGTTCAACTCGTCGGCGACAGCGTCGTAGTCAGACTGACGCTTGTCGATCTTCGCCTTGATCTCATCGATGCGGGCGAGCTTTTCGTCGACGATGTTCTTGATATCGGTGGTGGAATTCTCCGCTTTCTCGATCTCGCCGAGGATACGGGTGATATTGTCTTTGTTATGGAGGATATCGTTCTCGGCAACGGAGATATCAGCGCGCTTTTCGGCGATCTGTACCTCATAAGCGCCGGACTGAGCGCGGACTTCTTCGATCTGCGAGGCGATCATGCCGTTCTTTGAATAGATCTCCTCAGTCTCAGCGGAAATACCGGACAGTACCTCATCCGCCTCGTCATACTGTGCCTTAGCGACGGCGATCTTGTCCTCGTGGTCGCGGAGGACTTTAGAGCTTTTATTCAGCGTATCGAGCCAGAGGGCGATCTCAAGACCGCGCTTTTCTTCAGAGAATGCGAGGAACTGCTCGGCTTTTTCGGACTGTTCGCGGAGCGGTTCGATACGGCTTTCGAGCTCGGTCACGATATCGCGCAGACGAAGGAGATTTTCTTCGGTATGTGCGAGCTTGCGCTCGGCTTCCGTCTTGCGGTAGCGATAGCGCGAGATTCCCGCGGCTTCCTCGAAGATCTCGCGTCTGTCCTCGCTTTTGGATGCAACGATCGAGTCGATCTTGCCCTGACCGATCATCGAATAACCGTCGCGCCCCAGACCCGTATCCATGAACAGCTCGTGGATATCCTTAAGGCGGACGGCGGCTTTGTTGATCAGGTACTCGCTCTCGCCCGAGCGGTAATAGCGGCGGGTGACCGCTACGTCGTCGCCGCCGTAGGGTAAGCGGCGGTCGGAGTTGTCGATCGTGAGGGTGACCTCGGCGTAGCCCTGACGCTTGCGCTTATCCGTACCGTTGAAAACGACGTCTTCCATGCGCGAGCATCTGAGCGCTTTTGCACTCTGTTCGCCCAGTACCCAGCGGATCGCGTCGGAAATGTTCGACTTGCCGGAGCCGTTGGGTCCGACGACCGAGGTGATGCCTTTGTCAAAGGTCAATTTTGTTTTATCGGGAAAGGTTTTGAAGCCTTGCAGCTCCAGTGATCTTAAGAGCATACTCTCTCCTTATCGTTTGCCGTAACGTGTAGCTTAATTCTAATTTAGAATTATTATATCATGTAATGTTAATCGATCATCTTCGGTGATATTGATTTCATAGCCCATGTTGTGCAGCGTGATCAGGTTCGCCCTGCGGTTGCCGGTCATTTTGGAACGGCTTTTCGGATTGACGGCGAGTGTATATGCGCCGCGGGGCTTGTCCCGCAACAGGGCGACCGCCTTTCTGAGCATAATGCGGCTTTCGCACAGCTCACGGAACGCGGGATGGTACGGACCTGCCAGCATATCCTGTCTGAGGGTCGGCGTATCATGCAGACCGACGCGGATGACCTTGATGCAGTTCTCATCAAACAGCGTCAATAGATCGGCGCAGAGATCAACGGTGTCATCTAAAGTCTGCGGCTGATATAAGCCCGCCTGATACAATTCGCCGAGGCGCGTATTCTTCATCACGATCGTCGGATAGATCCGCACGGTCGCAGGGTTAAGGCGGATGAATTCCTCCGCGGTGGTTCTGTCGAGTTGGTCAGTGCTTTGATATAGACCGGTCATCATCTGAAGCCCGAGCTCCATATCATAACGCTGAATCAATCGGGCGGCATTTCGCACATCGTCGGCGGTATGTCCCCTGTCGTTTGCCGATAGCACCGCATCGCTCATGCTCTGTGCACCGAGCTCGATCGAGGTCGTTTTGTACGATTTCAGCAGCGTCAAAACGTCATCGTCAATCGCGTCGGGGCGGGTGGAGACCCTGATCCCCTTGAAGCGATCGATATACGGCGCGGTCGCATCGAGCAAGGATCGCATATAGTCGCGGTCGATGGCGGTAAAGCTGCCGCCGAAAAAGGCGATCTCGGAATCGTATGTATTTTCTTTCAAAGAATTAACAGCGGTATCAAGCGCATCTTTGACATCCTGCGGAGTTGGCTGGTACGCCTCGCCGGTGATACTGCGCTGGTCGCAGAACGAACAGCGGTGAGGACAGCCATTGAACGGAATGAACAATGCGACATTTGCGTGTTTAATAGCCCATCAGCTCCAATGCTTCGCGCGCCGCCTGCTGTTCCGCTTCTTTCTTGGAACGACCGCCGCCGCGTCCGATGACGTTGGAGTTGAGCAGGACCTCGACCTTGAAATGCTTGTTGTGGTCGGGGCCTGATGAACCCACTAAGCGGTATTCGAGCCTCTCGCCGGGGTTCTTCTGGATGATCTCCTGCAGGGAGGTTTTGTAATCTTTGAAAGAATTGTTCTTGTGATTCTCGATCTCGGGGATGACAAAGCGCAGGATGTGCTTCTTTGCGGGTTCCATGCCGCCGTCGAGATAGATCGCGGCGATCAGCGCCTCGAACGCGTCGGATACGATGGACGGACGGTTTGCTCCGCCGTTGCGGCGTTCGCCGTTAGAAAGCCGCAGATACGACCCGAGGTCGATCTGCTTGGCAAAATCAAACAGGCTTTTTTCGCAGACCAAAGATGCGCGCAGCTTGGTCAGCTCTCCCTCGGGCAGGTTGGGACAATGGTTGTAGATATAATCCGACACCACGATCGACAGCACCGCGTCGCCGAGGAACTCGAGCCGCTCATTATACTTCATGTTCTTATGTTGTTCGTGCGCGTAGGACGAATGGGTCAGCGCTTCGGTTAGTAAAGCGGGATTTTGGAAGCTGTAGCCGATCGCCTCTTGCAGGTCTTTCATTTACTCACCCTCGTTCTCAGTATCGTCCATATCTTTCAGCGCCTCGGTGATAGAGGCGATCACGTCGTTCTTGACATAATCGATCGTCACGCGGATCGCATTCTTGATCGTCTTAGCATTCGCAGAGCCGTGCGCCTTGAAAATGGGCTTTGCACAGCCAAGTACCGGCGCGCCGCCCACCTCGTCGTAATCCACGCTCTTCTTAAGCTCTTTGAGGTCGCTTTTTACGACGAGAGCCGCAAGCTTGGTCTTGAGATTTTTCATAAAGACGCCCTTGATCTTTTTCATCAAGGCGATCGCAACACCCTCGTAGGTTTTGAGGATCATATTGCCGGTAAAGCCGTCACAAACAACGACGTCAGCGCCGTCGAGCGGGATATCGCGACCCTCGACGTTGCCGATAAAGTTGATGGAGGGCGTGTCCTTTAAGAGGACATAGGTCTCCTGACGCAGGGTATCGCCCTTGTGCTCCTCGGTGCCGACGTTGGCAAGTCCGACGCGGGGATTCTCGTAACCCATGACCTTGTTCATATAGATCGAGCCCATCATCGCGAACTGCTGGAGCGCCTTGGGACGAACGTCGGTATTGACGCCGCTGTCGATGAGCATGAAATAGCTCTTGGAATTCGGCATGACAGGTGCGAACGCAACGCGCTGGATACCCTTGATGCGCTTGACGAGGAACATCGCGCCCGCGCCGAGTGCGCCGGAGTTGCCGGCGGAAACAAATGCGTCGCCCTCGCCCTTCTTGAGCAGGTTCAGACCGACTGCCATCGAGGTATTCGCCTTCGCTTTAGAGCGGATGGTAGAGGGCTGGTCGTCGTTGGTGAATACATCGGGAGCATGGACGATGGTGATACCGTTCAGGCTGAGGTTATGGTCTGCGGCAGTCCTCTGGATGGTCGCCTCGTCGCCGGTGAGGATAATATCCACGCCGTATTCCTGATGCGCTTCGATCGCGCCCTGGATAGGAGCTAAGGGGGCGTTATCGCCGCCGAATGCGTCAACAATGATTTTCATTTCGCTATCCCTTCTTTATGTAATCTGATATCGTTGTCAAATGTTTATCTGCTGTTCGTCGATAAAAGCGACAAGGTCGCCGAGCGCACGCTCAGCATAGGCAGTACCGCGTTCCGCCTTATCGCGCGGACGATTCTCAAGCTCCGGCAGTACGCCGAAATTCGCACCCATCGGCTGGAAATTCGTGACCGTCGGGTCGCTGATATAGCGCGACAGTGCGCCCATCATGGTTGTATCGGGCAGGGTGACGGTCGCTTGTCCGCAGAAAAGCCTTGCGGCGTTGATACCGCAGAGCAGTCCCGAGGACGCGCTCTCCATATAGCCCTCGACGCCGGTGATCTGTCCGGCAAAGAACAGGTTTTTATTTTCTTTTAAAGAATATTCCGAGCTGAGTAGCCGCGGAGAATTGATGAAGGTGTTGCGGTGCATCACGCCGTAGCGCAGGAACTCCGCATCATGCAGCGCGGGTATCATGGAAAACACGCGCTTCTGCTCGCCGAATTTCAGGTTGGTCTGGAAACCGACGAGGTTATACATGGTCGCGGCGGCATTCTCCTTGCGCAATTGCAGGACTGCCCATGGGCGATGTCCGGTGCGCGGATCGCGCAGTCCGACAGGCTTCATCGGACCGAAACGGATGGTGTCCTCGCCGCGCTGTGCCATCACCTCGATCGGCATACAGCCCTCGTAGACCTTGGGATTCATCACGTCGAATTCATGCACAGGCGCGCGCTCAGCGGTGACCAGCGCTTCGTAGAACGCCTCATACTCCGCCTTGTTCATCGGGCAGTTGAGGTAATCCTCTCCCCCGCCCTTGCCGTAGCGCGATTCAAAGAACGCGTGCTCCATGTCGATGCTGTCAGCGGCGACGATCGGCGCAGCGGCGTCGAAAAACCGCAGGCTCTCGCCGAATCGATCTGCGATCGCTGAGGATAACGCATCATGGGTCAGAGGCCCGGTCGCGATGATCGTGATCGCATCGTCGGGGATCGACGTGATCTCTTCGGGGATGATCTCGATATTCGGGTCATTTTTGATCGCGTCGGTGACCATTGCGGAAAACTTTTCGCGATCGACCGCCAACGCGCCTCCGGCAGGTACGGCGCACTGATCGGCGCATTGTAAGAGGAGTGAGCCGAGGGTACGCATCTCTTCCTTCAGAAGCCCCGCGGCAGAATTCGTGCGGTTCGCCTTGAAGGAATTGGAGCAGACCAGCTCGCATAATTGATCGGAATGATGGGCGGGGCTTTTTTTCAGCGGTTTGCTCTCGTAAAGACGGACATGGACGCCGCGTTTTGAGAGCTGATACGCCGCCTCACAGCCGGCAAGTCCCGCTCCTATTACATTGACATAGTTCATAGTATAATATCGGTTGGTCGCCAATGGCGACTTTTGTTCAATTCCTCAGTCGGCTTTGCCGACAGCTCCCTTTACCAAAGGGAGCCTTTGATTATTTCTTATATCCGCAGCCTTCATGCTGACAGAAGACGCCGCCTTTTTTGCCCTTGCGCTTGAAGAGGATATCGCCGCAGTTGGGACAGCGTTCGTCAACCGGCTCGTACCACGATACGAAATCGCAGTTCGGGTAGTTGGAACAGCCGTAGAACGCCTTGCCCTTTTTGGTGCGCTTGACGATGACGTCGCCGCCGCACTTGGGACATTTGACGCCGACTTCTTCGACATACTTCTTGATATTCTTGCACTCGGGATAGCCGGGGCAGGCGATGAATTTGCCGTAGCGTCCGACCTTGACGACCATTTTTCTGCCACATTTTTCGCAGATGATATCAGTCTCGTCTTCCTTGAGCTGGATCTTGACGCCCTGCATATCGGCTTTCGCCTTCTTGAGCGTCTTATCAAAATCGGCATAGAATTCTGAGAGAAGCGCATCCCACTGGGTCTTGCCGCTTTCGACGGTATCGAGATCCTGCTCCATCTGGGCGGTAAACTTGACGTTGACGATCTTCGGGAAACGCTCTTTCATCAAGCCTGCCAATGCTTCGCCGAGCTCGGTCGGGATCAAAGTCTTGCCCTCGCGCTTGACATACTCGCGGGAGGTGATGGTCGAGATGGTGGCGGCATAGGTAGACGGTCTGCCGATGCCGTATTCCTCGAGCGCTTTGATCAGGGACGCCTCGGTATAGCGTGAGGGAGGCTGAGTGAAGTGCTGGTTCGGGATCAGTTCCTTCAATTTACAGGGAGTATCCTTCTCAAGGGAGAGGATCTGGTTGTCCTTGGAATCAGCGTCGTCCTTGCCCTCGACATACAGGCGGGTGAATCCGTCAAAATCGACCTTGTAGCCTGCCGCCTTGAAGATATAGCCGTTCGCTTCGATATCCGCCTGCGTGGTTTTCTGGACGCAGTCCGCCATCTGGGACGCGGTGAAGCGCTCCCAGATCAGCTTATACAGCTTATACTGATCGTTGGTCAGGCTTGCTTTGACCTGAGCGGGCGTGATAGACGGAGTAGAGGGACGGATCGCTTCGTGGCCGTCCTGAGCGCCCGCGCGGGATTTAAAGAAGCGGGGTTTAGCGGGCAGATACTTTTCGCCGTACTCGGAGCGGATGTAGCTCTGAGCGTCTGCGACAGCGTCGTTGGAAATACGCAGAGAGTCGGTACGCATATAGGTGATCAGACCGATCGCGCCGATACCCTCGACGTCGACGCCTTCGTACAGCTCCTGCGCGACCTTCATGGTACGGCGGGACTGGAAGTTGAGCTTGCGGGACGCCTCCTGCTGTAAGGTAGAGGTGATGAACGGTGGTGCGGGGGATTTTTTGCGCGTGCCGTTCTTGACCTTGGTGATCATATAGTCAGCGCCCTCGAGATCGGCGAGGATGCCGTCCGCCTGCACTTTATCCTTGATTTTCAGCTTGCCGTCCTTGTTGCCGTAGAGCGACGCGGAGAACGCCTTGCGCGAGCCCTTGGGGATGAACTTTGCGTCGAGCGTCCAGTATTCCTCGGGCTTGAAGGCGCGGATCTCCTGCTCGCGGTCGACGATGATGCGAACAGCGACCGACTGGACGCGTCCGGCAGAAAGTCCGCGGTGGATCTTCTGTGACACAAAGGGGCTGAGCTTGTAGCCGACCAGACGGTCGAGGATACGGCGCGCCTGCTGAGCGTTGACCAGATCGATATTGATGGTGCGCGGAGAAGCCATACCGTTTTTGATACCGGTCTTGGTGATCTCGTTGAATTCGACGCGGTCGATATCGTCAAGACCGAGTCCCAGCAGATATGCCAGATGCCACGAGATCGCCTCGCCCTCGCGATCGGGGTCCGTTGCGAGATAGACGCGGTCGGAGCTTTTTGCCTTGGTGACCAGCTCGTCGACCAGCTTTTCCTTTCCTTTGATGATCTCATACTTCGGTTCAAAATTATTGTTGACGTCTACGCTCAGGCGTGCCGAGGGAAGATCGCGGACATGGCCCATCGACGCGACAACGTCGTAGCCCTCGCCGAGATACTTTTTGATGGTCTTCGCCTTTGCGGGAGACTCAACGATAACCAGATTAGACATTCTTTTGTCCTCCAAATAATCTATATGATCGAGCGCAGTGCGCTCTCGGGAGAAGCGGACACTTGTGTCACTCCCTCCCATGTTAATATACTATATAATTTTATACATCCGTCCCTTTTCGGACGCGATCAGACCTTCCAACTCCAGCTCGGTGATCGCCTGCAAAACGCGGTTGACAGGCAGTCCCGACGCGGATGTAATACTATCTATATGAATCGGCTCGGCGGTTATGACCGCATATACCTTCTTTGCGTTCTCCGATACGCCGATGTGCTTCTTGTGAACGGGCACGGGAATGACGGGATCGTCAGGCTCTGCGACGATACTGAACTGCGGATAATACGAGGTGATGTCGGTGAAATCCGTCACGGGAATCGCGCCGTCTTTGATCAGTGCATTCGTTCCCTGTGAATACGGAGAGGTGATATTGCCCATAACGGCAAATACATCTCTGCCCTGTTCCATCGCGAGGCGCGCGGTGATCAGCGAGCCGCTTTTGACGCCGGCTTCGATGACGACGACGCCGTCGGACAGACCGGAGATGATGCGGTTGCGCTCGGGAAAGGTGAACTTGCCGGACGGATAATCGGGCGGATAGGCAGAGATCAGCGCGCCTGTCGAGGCGATCTCATCCCTCATCTTTTTGTTCTCCATCAGATACGGATAGTTGATGCCGCATCCGAGGACGCAGACAGTCACTCCGCCGGCTTCCATCGCGCCGATATGCGACAGGCTGTCGATACCGACCGCGCCGCCGCTGACGATGATCGCGCCGACCTTTGCGAGAGATCCCGCGATCAGGTGGGACGCCATTTTGCCGTAGACGGTCGCCTTGCGCGTACCGACCATCGCGATGGTCAGATGTGTGGAAAAATCAGGCAGCTTGCCCTTGACATACAGCACCGCAGGCGGGTCATAGATCTCGCTGAGCTTCTCGGGATATTCCGCATCGTCAAACGCGATCACGGAAATCCCCAGCGAATCACAGCGCGCGATGATCTCCAGAGCCTTTGAAATAGGCGTATTCGACAGTGACGTAATGTCCTTTTGGGTCAGTACGCCCGAGAGCCGCCATTCATTTTCTCCGCCGTCATAAAATTCCTTTATAGAATTATACAATCCGTGTATCGCCTTTGGCTTGGGGCTCGAATAACCCAGCGCCAGGCTCAGCCAGATATCGTATTTTGCCGAATCGGTCATTTTATCATTTCCCAGATCAGGATCGAAGCCGCGGCGGAAACGTTCAGAGATTCCGCGCCGCCCTTCATGGGGATATATACCTTGCGCGTACAGGCGGTGATGACAGGATCGGAGAGACCGTTGCCCTCGTTGCCGACCGCGCAAAGGGTCGCTGAGGAAAAGCCGCACTCGGATAACGGCGCTGAATCGCGCTCGAGCACCGCCGCATAGGATGTGCCGATCTCGTTGAAGCTGCGGATGAACGCAGGCAGATCGTCGGCAATCAGGAACGGCTGTCTGAACACCGCTCCCATCGAGCCGCGGATGACCTTAGGCGCGTAAATATCACAGCAATCCCGGCTGAGAACGACCAGATCAACGCCGAATGCCTCCGCTGAGCGAAGGATAGTTCCGAGGTTCGTCGGATCCTGGACATTATCCAGAGCGACTACTTTTCCATTCTTATTCATTTTATCAAAGTCGGGTGTTTTGTCAAGTGTTTTTATGACAAAAAGCACTCCCTGTGGTGTTTTCGTGTCACAAAGAACACTAAATATGCTGTTTTTCAGCAAAAAGCACGACGGTATGACCGACTTTGTCCGTTCGACAAAATCGGGATGCTTCTGAGCAAAATCCTCGGAAAAATACGCCGAATTGACGTCGACGCCGCTTTTCAGCGCATCGTCGCACAGGCGCAGTCCCTCGGCGGTGAAAAGATGCTCTTCACGGCGGAAGGACGCGGACGAAATGAGTTTTTTGATCGTTTTGATACGTTTATTGTCTTTTGAAGTGATCAGTTCCATAGTATTCGGTTAGATGATTAATAAATAATTATTGGCGGGCGCTGCCCACACCTGATACTGCAATTCCTCAGTCGCCGATGGCGACAGCTCCCTTTACCAAAGGGAGCCGGTAACAATATAAAAGCGTTTGGGGGTGAACCCAAACGCAGTTATAGCTTATTTAAGCGTTCTTGACCTGCTCGACAAGAGCGGTGAACGCAGCGGGATCGGAGATCGCGATCTCGGACAGAACCTTGCGGTTGAGCGCGATATCAGCTTTCTTCAGACCGTTCATAAATGTGGAGTAGTTGGTGCCGTTGGCTTTGCAGGCGGCAGAGATACGGGTGATCCACAGTCTGCGGAAATCTCTCTTCTTCTGCTTGCGGCCGATATAGGCATAGTTGCCGGATTTCATGACGGCCTGTTTCGCCATCTTGAAATGCTTCGATTTTGCACCGTAATAGCCCTTAGCGAGCTTTAATACTTTCTTTCTTCTTTTGCGAGTCATCATCGCACCTTTAATGCGTGCCATATATTATACCTCCGTTAATGTTAAAGTTATCGAATTATTTGTAAGGGATCAGACGCTTGACCTGAGCTACGTTAGTCTTATCGGCAACGGTAGTCTGTCTGAGACCTCTTTTTCGCTTGGTGGTCTTTTTGTTCAGGATATGGCTCTTATACGCGTGTGCGCGGATAACTTTGCCGTTCTTGGTGAGTTTGAAGCGTTTCTTCGCTCCGCTGTGTGTTTTGATCTTAGGCATATTAAAATCCTCCTTTAATGACTGAATCGATTATTTGGTGGGCTTAGGCGCCATGAACATAAGCATCTGACGCCCCTCGAGCTTAGCGGGGCGCTCGATATTGGCAACCTCTGCGCAGGCGTCGGCAAACCGCTTCATGGTATCGTAGCCGTACTCGGAATGACCCATCTCACGACCGCGAAAACGAATGGACACCTTGACTTTGTCGCCGTGGGCAAAGAATTTCTGAGCGTTTTTCAGCTTGGTGTTAAAATCGTGGGTGTCGATGTTTAAGGAAAGCTTGATCTCCTTGACTTCGACGGTATGCTGTTTTTTACGCGCCTCTTTCTCGCGCTTCTGCTGCTCGAAACGGTACTTGTTGTAGTCCATGATCTTGCAGACAGGCGGGGTCGCCTGGGGAGCGATCTTGACGAGATCGAGATTCTTTTCTTCCGCGATACGCAGTGCGTCAGCCGATGACATGATACCGAGCTGAGCGCCGTCAGGTCCTATGACTCGCAATTCTTTGTCGCGAATATCCTCGTTGAACTGAAGTTCCTGTTTGCTGATGTGTAAGCACCTCCAAAGTTTGGTAAAACAAAAAACACGGACAGATAGCTCCGTCCGCGCAACAATACTATAGTAACGGTCAAGTTGACCGTTCAGTATTGACCCGTGCAGACGGTACCCCACAGGTGAAAGCTACTGCTTTGCTTTGTTGTCCTGTATAGTATAATATCTTTTATATTGATTGTCAAGAATTATTTTCAAATTTTTTGTGGTATGATAGTTAAAGCGTATCAAATGTTAGGAGAAATTCTGTGTTGCGTTCTCAAAACGAAAAAGAATACCGACAATTTTTGTATACAAAGGATCTGAGAAAAGCCGCGAACGGACTTGGGCTGATGCTGCTGACGATGTTTGTCATCGAGATGGCGGTCGATCTGGTGCTTGAATTCTGGAAGCAAGCAGATCAAGCGGGATTTATCGCGTTTTTCAGCGACAGTGATATCCCGATCATGCTGTTCAACGGTCTTTTATCCGTGATCCTCTTCTTTGTGGTGGGCGGACTGTATGTCCTGCTGGAAAAGCGCAGTCTGTCCGCACTGTTTCCCTTTGAAAAAATCGGCGCAAAGAAGCTCTCTATGCTCTGCGTCATCGGTATTGCGCTGTCGCTGATGTGCAATATTGCGCCGAATCTGCTGACCGAGGTCTTCGGACTGTTCGGGCTTGATAACTCCGGCGGCGATATCTCTTTCGGCGGCACACTGCCGAACATACTGCTGTACTATCTGATCGTTGCGGTGATGCCGGCGTTCACGGAGGAATTCGCATTCCGCGGCGTAGTGATGGGCTCGCTGAGAAAGTACTCAGACTCGCTTGCGCTGGTAGTATCCTCCGCGGCATTCGCCCTCATGCACGGCAACTTTGTACAGATCCCCTTTACATTCTGCTGCGGACTGGTGTTCGGCTTTATGGTGCTTAAGACCAATTCGCTGCTGCCGTCGATCATCATCCATTTCCTCAATAACGGACTGTCGGTCACCTTTGACTTATTGTATGAGTATCAGGTGCTGTCGATCGAGATGGTCAACCTCTGCTACGGCGCGATCATCGTCATCACCGGTGCGTTCGCGCTGGTATTCATCCGCAAATTTGCAAACAGCGACGAGGCGTTCTTTCACCTGAACAGAGCGGACGACGTCGTCCCCTATCGGCAGAAGCTGAAAACGACTGCGAGCTCGCCGTTCATGATCTGCTATGCCGTATTATTGCTGCTGTATGCCGTCTATCAGCTGATGCAGCCATATCTTATCGCGTGGGGTGTGATCGGGTATTAACACGGAGTTTATGAAAGCGGCGCTCGCGCTGGCAAAGGAAGCGTTCGACGACGGCGAGGTGCCGGTCGGCGCAGTTGTCGTCAGAAAGGGCGAGATCGTCGGCACAGGCAGAAATCGCCGCGAAAAAGGCAAAAACGCCCTCTATCATGCAGAGATCGAAGCGATCGACAACGCCTGCAAAGCCTTAGGCGGATGGCGGCTGTGGGAATGCGAATTATACGTGACCTTAGAGCCGTGTCCGATGTGTGCGGGCGCGATCGTCAACGCGCGCATCCCGCAGGTCTATTTTGGCGCATATGACGTCAAAAACGGCTGTTGCGGATCGGTGGCAAACGTCCTGCAATTAGAGAACGGCTACCATCCTGCATACGAGGGCGGCGTTATGGAAGAAAAATGTGCCGCGCTGATGAGCGAGTTTTTTAAAAGGCTGAGAAAATGAGCGATTACTTAAAAGATTTCTACGATAATTACGATGAAGACGGTCGATTGATGACACGCTACGGTTATGTGGAGTATCTGACCACAATGACCTATATTGAAAAGTATCTCTTTTCCGGCGCGCGCATCTTGGAAATCGGCGCAGGAACAGGGCGTTACAGCCATACTCTGGCGCGGATGGGGTATCAGGTCGACGCCGTAGAGCTATTGGAACACAACATCGAATTATTCAAGCAAAACACTCAGCCCGACGAGGCGATCACTGTCACGCAGGGAAATGCCGTTGATTTGAGCGGTTTTGCAGATGATACTTATGATATCGTCCTATTGCTCGGACCGATGTATCATTTGTATGAAGATGACGACAAAATAAAAGCGCTGAGTGAAGCGGTCCGCGTTGCAAAAACCGACGGTTTGATCTTCGCCGCCTACTGTATGGGCGACCCTACCGTGTTGACTTACGGGTTTATTGCCGGAGAAATACATCATATCATCGAAAAGTGCATGATCGACACAGACACCTTTGAAACCTATTCCAAACCTTGGGATATTTTTGAATTATACCGTTCAGAGGATATCGATCGGCTGAGAGAAATTTTTGATGTGGAACAATTACACTTTGTCGCCTCCGACGGATACGCAAATCATATGCGCGGACGGCTGACAGAAATGGACAAAGATACGTATGAATTATTTCTGAAATACCATTTGACTACCTGTGAAAGACGGGATATGGTCGGGTATTCTCATCATACGCTGGATATTTTCAAAAAGAAAGCATAATGAAAGGCGCCCGATCGGGCACCTTTTTTGGCGGGAGGAGCAAGCCCCTCCCCTACATTAGAAGATACAATTATGCTATGCACGTTCGACTTCCTGAGCGGCGAGCATGACGGAAACCTTTGCGGTCGCGAAGGACAGTCCCCCCTGCAGGTAAACAGCATAGGGTTCGCGGATCGGACCGTCAGCAGACATCTCGATGGAAGAGCCGAGGGTGAACGCGCCCGCCGCCATGATGACGTCGCTGTCATAGCCGGGCATCGGTGCGGGATTGGGCGTGACAAAGCTGTCAATCGGCGAGCCTGCCTGGATACCGCGGCAGAACGCGCACATTTTCTCGGGCGAGCCGAGGACGATAACGTCGATAATATCGCCGCGTTTTGCCTGATAGGACGGCTCGACGTCGTAGCCGAGCACCTCGAACAGCGCAGAGGCAAACACCGCTGTTTTGATCGCTTCTGCAGTTACAGAGGGTGCGTGGAACGCGCCCATGTACATCTCGCGCAGAACGCTCAAGGTACAACCGATCTCTCTGCCGGTTCCCGGCGAGCTCAGGCGATAGGCGCAAAGCTCGACAAGATCTGCGCGGCCTGCGATATAGCCGCCCGTCGGGGCGATGCCGCCGCCCGCATTCTTGATCATCGAGCCTGCCATGATATCCACGCCGAGCGTCAGCGGTGATTCGTATTCGGTAAATTCGCCGTAGCAGTTGTCGAGCATGATGATGGTATCGGGAGACACAGGCTTGACAACGTCACAGATTTCTTTAATCTCCTTGTTCCGCAGCGACGGGCGGGTCGCATAACCCTTGGAACGCTGGATATAGACCATCTTCGGCTGTTTTTCGATGACCGCCTTTTTGATGCTTTCAAGATCGACAGTACCGTCGGCTTTGAGTGCGACCTCGCTGTATTTTACACCGAAATCCTTGAGAGAACCGCAACATTCGGTGATGCCGATCACCGGCTGAAGGGTATCGTAGGGCGTACCGGTGACACTGAGCATCTCGTCGCCGGGACGGAGCATCCCGAAGAGCGCGACGGTCAGTGTATGCGTGCCGCTCATAAAATTATGGCGCGCGAGCGCATCCTCTGCGTCGAAAACATAGGCGTAGATCTTATCGAGCGTATCGCGTCCGCGGTCGTCATAACCGTAGCCGGTCGAGCCGCAGAACATACTCTCGCTGACATGATATTGCTGGAACGCCTTGAGCATCTTTTGCTGATTATACTCCTTGATCCGCTCGATCTCGGCAAAGTGGTCGGCACAGAGTGCAAGCGCTTGATCGGCGGCCTGCTGAATCTTATCGTCAAATTGAAAAAGCGGTTTCATGCTTGAAAAATCTCCTTGAAATCGGCTATGATCGTAAAGCCGGAACGTTGATAAAATGCGGTATTCTGCTCGGATGCGCTGAGGACGAAAACCTGCTTGCCCTCTCCCCTTAGCTGCGTCGCGATCGACCGCACCAGCTCGCGGGATAATCCGCGGCGGCGATGGTCGGGGTGGGTCGCGATCGCACCGAGGATCACGGCGCGCGCAGTCTCGGAAACCGTCATGACCGACGACGCTAAATCGCCATTGACAGCGGTCGCAGAAAGGTGCAGTTTTCCGCGGTTTTTCCGATGGGTCACATCGGATAAAAAGAGCAGATAATCGGGTACGATAAATATCGGGCTTTCGCAGGCTTTAAGCAGCGTATAGAGCGCCTTGAAATTCGGTTCATATATTTCTATATCAGAAATATAATCCTCTGCGATATACTCCAAAATCTTGCCGCCGACCGTCGGCAAATCCGACGGAAAATCCAGCGGATATGCGGCGTTATACAGACAGCTCCCCGCGCCCTGAAAGCGGATGAATGCGGCGATCTCCTCAAGGTCGGAAGCGTCTGTCAGCCACAGGCTGAACTTGTCCTCAAAGCGCGAGATCGCGGCGGCGATTCTACCGTCGATCTCCTGCATCCAGAACGCGACAAAATCAAGCCCCTCGCCGTAGCTTTCGTACAGCGAGAGGATGCGGGTAAAGAAAGGGTCTGTGGCAGTGATTTTGTTGAAATCCGAGGCGTTTGCGGGACGGATCATAAAGCGTTGACCAACGCTTTGAAATGCTTGCCGCGCGCGTCGAAATCCTTGTACAGATCGAAGCTAGCGGAAGCGGGCGACATAGATACGATATCGCCTGCGACTGCATTCTCCCTTGCCGCCGCGACCGCCTCATCCATGTTCGCGACACGGATGATCGCGGGGTTATTTTCCGCATAGTTCTCGGACGCTTTGATCGCGGTTTCGATCTTGTCGGCGGTTGCGCCCATGAGGATCGCGAGCTTGACCTTTTTGCAGATGATATCGCCCAGCTCGGTATAGTCGAGATGCTTATCGTAGCCGCCCGCGATCAGGATGATCTTGAAGTCGTAGAGCGACAGCGTGCCGCTGGCAGTACGGGTCGGGCTGGATGCGATGGAATCGTTGTAGAACTTCACGCCGTCAAGCTCGCGGACAAACTCCGCGCGGTGCTCGACGCCGCTGAATTCACGCGCAACTTTGCGGATATTCTCAAGGCTGACGACGCCCCATACCGCGCTGATCGCGGTCATATAATTCTCGACATTGTGCATACCGGGGATGCGGATATCACGGATATCCAGCACCTCGGTTTTTTCGCCGTTTTCGGCATAAACGATCGTGTTTTCGCTGAGATACGCGCCGTTTTCGACGGTCGAAATACGGGAGAAAAAGTCGACTTTTCCCTGACATTCTGCGGCAAAGGAACGGGTGATCTCGTTGTCGAGATTCAGCACAGCTTTATTGTTATTATTCTGATAAAGAATAATGTTCTTCTTGGAATCTATGTACTCCTGCATATCCTTGTGGATATCGAGGTGGTTGGGCTGGAGGTTGGTAACAACCGCGATATCGGGGCTCATGCGCATGGAAATGAGCTGGAAGGAACTCAGCTCGACGACCGCGATATCATTGGGACGGATGGTCTCGATCTCCGGCAGCAGGGGCTTGCCGATATTGCCGCCGAGGTGGACGGTATAACCCTGTGCTTTGAGCATTTCCGAGATAACGGTGGTGGTGGTCGTCTTGCCGTCAGAGCCGGTGATGCCGATGATGCGGCAGGGACAGACGCTAAAGAAGATCTCCATCTCAGAGGAGATCTCCACGCCCTTATCGCGCAGGGCGTTCAGCTCGTCGCAGTAAAAACGCATACCGGGGGTGCGCAGGGCGATATCTACGTCGAGATCGTCGAGGTAATGCTCGCCGAGCGAGAGTATCGCGCCGTCGGCTTCCGCTTGATCGGCGATTTCACCGAGCGCGTCACGGTCGCGTTTATCACAGGCGATGATCGCCGCACCGTATTTGGTAAACAATGAAATCAACGGCAGATGACTGCGTCCCATACCGATGAGGGCGATCCGCTTGCCGTTGATCGATTGGAAAAATTCCTGCATACTTTCTTTCATAGTATCCTCCGAAAAAAGCACATAATATGGTTATTATACTATTATTATACTATGTTCTGGGAAAATAGCAAGTGTTATTCAGAAGTTGATGCTTCCCTCGCGCCGAATACGCCCGCAAGCGTCAGCACCTTGTAGAGCAGCGAGAGGATCAGCACATAGAACAGCAGCCAGAGGTTCATCGCAGCAATCGAAAGATAGATGCCGGTCATCACGATCAGCGGATGGATCTTGACATTGTCGGACACGATCTTCGGCTCCATGATCTGGCGCAGAACGCCCGTCAATAAAAAGAAAACCAGAATGGTGACGCCTGCAAAATAATTCCCCTGTAGAATAAAAACGATCCCGAAAGGAATAAATACCGTGCCCGGTCCGAGGATCGGCAGGATATCGGCGACGGCGGTGATAAATGCAAACGGCAGGGGATATTCTACGCCGGTGAGATAGAAGATGAACGCCGCTTCGACAAAGGTGATCAGGTAAAGGATGAGATAGGAGCGGATAAATTTGCGGATGAGCGTATAGCCGACCGTAAACACCTTAGCGACCGTGTCGCGGCGGCTGTCCCCTATTCGTATGAGTATCTGCTCTTTGATCGCGCTCATATGATGCAGTAAAAATACCGTCAGCGCAAAGGTGATGACGACAAAGATGATCCCGAGCGGTATCATCTGAAAGAGTGCAGCTGCTACATCGGTGACCGTCCCCATCAGATTGCCGGACATCAGCGCCAGTCTAAGCTGCTCATAGGCATTCCCCGAATGCAAAAAATCGTCGAGCAGATAGCTGTAACTGTCAAATAAGCTCAGCGCCTGACGCAGGATCAGATAGAGCAGAAAGCCGATGACCGCAAAAACGATACCGAAGATAAAGAGCGTGATGACCGTGGCGGCAAAGGTGGACTGAAAATTGAATTTACGGATAAAATAGTCATAGAGCGGCTTCATGACGACCGCGATCACCAGCGCGATGATCAGCGGCATCAAATAAAGCGCGAACTGCGACAGCAAGAGGAAGATCAGGGTGTATATCCCTAAAAAAATCAATTCCATTTTATGCTGTGCAATACGCGCTTTCATCTCTTCACCGCTTTTCATGATACTAATTTCAGTATGAATAAAACGGGATACATTATAATTGGTAAAAAATGTCGTCAAAAAAGTCCAAACGGCAGGGTCCGAAGACCCTGCCGTCTGAACAAAAACAGAAACCAAAATGCTTGGAAAACTCCTAATTTACTGTGAGGCGCGCCCGAGGAGGAAATCCACGGAAACCTCGAGAATATCGGCGAGCGCAACCAGCTCTACGTCGGTAACGAATCTGATCTGACCCTCGAGCTTCGACAGACCGGAGGCGTTCATATCAACGCCGTTGACCTGCAGCTGAGCCAGCAGTTCTTTTTGCTTCATACCTTTTTTCTTACGTGCGGCCTCTACGCGAGCGCCTACAAGGTTACGATCCCCTAATTCTTGCTTACGTAATCTCATTTCAAACTCCTCAAATCTATCCTGACTTTTTGTGATTAATTTCTTTTAAATAATTCCTAGCAGAAATTCTTTAAACGCAGAAAGCTAATGTATCTGTATTATAATACGTTATTCGAAAAAAAACAAGTATTTTTTGTAAGAAAATTTAAAAAATTGATACTTTTTTCTGATTTTCGTTACAATCCTTTAATTTTTTAACAGAAAAATGTGACAGTATTTGTAAACAATTACACCCCTCTTGTTGTTGACAAAATGATACACACAATATATAGTGATACGCGATTTTTGAAAAAATGACAAGCAATCTGTTTCAATAATGATTTTCGGAAGATTTCGGAAAGAAAAGTGTGATATTTTTTGCTTCTCATAAAAGCAGCTCCCTGTGAAAACAGGGAGCTATGAGTAAATCTGTAAGCCGGGTTCTGTATTCGGCAGTCATCTATCTTGGCCGTGCGTTGCCGCGACGGCTCGGTGCCACCTCCGCGGGACAGCCGAGCAAGCTGTATGTCCCTCCACGGTGTTGCTTCGGATAGGGTTTACACAACGATGGGGTCTCCCCCATCTTGGTGAGCTTTTACCTCGCCTTTCCACCCGTTCCGTACAGAGTACGGTGGTTATTTTCTGTTGCACTATCCCTAGGGTCGCCCCCGGCGGCCGTTAGCCGTTATCCTTGCTCTGTGAAGCCCGGACTTTCCTCGGACAGGGTCTTTCGACCATTGCCCGCGACTGCCTGGTTTACTCGGGTTTATTATACCATATAGATCGCGAAAGTCAAATACCGCCCCTGACAATGCAGAAGCGGTAATCCTATGTATACAATTTATATAGCTTTTGCGGCGGCGATCAGGATGTTCTTTTCGTTGCTCAGCTCGCCGCTGATGACTTTATCAAGGAGCGTATCGAGAGTTTTGCCGATCTCTTCGCCGGAGGTGATGCCGATATGGAGCAGATCGGAGCCGTTTATCTCGAGCATTTTCAGATTATAACACTCGCCGGCTGAAAGGATGCGCTCGGTCTCTGCTTCAACGGCAGAAAGATTTCTGAGCTTTTCCTCGCGCTGATACATCGACTGGGCGAGGATATCGGCGCGCTGTACCTTGTACAAACGGCGGACCGTCTCGACGCCGAGCTTTGAGAGCAGCTTTTTGATCACGACCGGGTCGGGCTTCAGCCGCACATCATGGTAACGGATGAGGGTGCTGACGTCGTTGATAAACAGGCGCGGCATACACAGTCGCCGCAGGATCTCCTCCGCCATGGCTGCGCCGAGGATCGGATGGTTGTAATAATGCGATTCGCCGTGTCTGTCGGTGGTATGCGACAGCGGCTTGCCGATATCATGAAACAGCATCGTAGTGCGAAGCAGCGGATCGGGCTCGATGTTGCTGACAGCCGCGACTGTATGGCGATAGACGTCGCGGTTATGATGCTTGCTGTTCTGCTCATAATCAAAGGTGCCGACCAGCTCGGGGATGAATACGGCAAATACCGAGCGATAACGCCGCAGAACAAAATCCGCTTTTTCGCCGCAAAGCAGTTTCAGCAGCTCATCGCTGATCCGTTCATAAGCGATCGCAGAAAGCATCCTTTTACCGGACAGGATCGCGGCGGAGGTGGCCGCCTCGATAGAAAACCCCAGCGTCGCGGCAAATCGCAGCGCGCGCAGGATACGAAGCGCATCCTCGGCAAAACGGTTGGTTGCAACGCCGACACAGCGGATCACTCCGAATTTCAAATCCTTCTGACCGTCAAAATAATCGATCAGACCGTCGGTGTCATTATACGCCATGGCGTTGATCGTAAAGTCGCGGCGGGACAGATCGTCCTGTAAAGAGGTAGAAAAGCTGACGGAGTCGGGATGGCGGGAATCGGTATATTCGCCGTCAAGCCGATAGGTTGTCACCTCGTACTGCTCGTTATCGAGGATGATGCCGATCGTGCCGAACTGCTTGCCGAAATTCAAGGTGCGGCAATCGGAAAAGACCCGTTCGATCTCTTCGGGCAGCGCAGAGGTGGTAAAATCCCAGTCGGCGGGCTCTCTGCCTAAGATGCTGTCGCGCACGCAACCGCCCACAGCATAGCAGGTATAGCCGCTTTGCTGCAGTCTGTCGATAATAAATCGCGCGTTATACGGTAAAACCAATCTCATAGGCCCACCAACTCATACTATAATCTCAAATTTATCATATCACAAATTTTATCTAATTGCAACAAATTTTATTCACATTTTACTACATTTTTAATAAAGGCAAAATTGCGGTGATTTTTGGTCGCTATTTTCCTCCAAAATCCGATTTCGCGCTCATTTCTCTCGATATTCATAGCAATTACAGCAGTTTTAGCGATGTTTCCCTAAATCAAATCAATCGATTTTCAAATACTATGATTGAAACAAATTGATTTTTGTTTCGAGCAGACAGCATCGTCGGCGCTGTTATACTATTTATATAGGAGCTTCGGCGATGGATAAGGAGGGACTGGATGAAAAAAGTTAAGCGTTTTATTGCGGCGGTCATCTCGATACTTCTCCTCTGCCCCGTTATCGCCGCAAATGCCGCCGAAAAGGAGGTTATCCTCGGCGGACAACCGTTCGGGCTGACCATGTATACCAGCGGCGTCATCGTCATCAATATTGACGACAAGGACGACTCCCCCGCAAAGGCGGCAGGTATCAAGGAAAACGATATCATCACCCGCGCGAACGGCGAGGAAATCTCTACCAATGAAGACCTCAAGGAAATCATCAAATCGTCAAAGGGAGAGGATATAGAATTATCCCTGAATCGGGGTAAGAGCCCTATATCCCTTAGCATCACTCCCGAGCAGAACGAAAACGGAGAGTACGAGGTCGGAATGTGGATCAGGGATTCTGCCGCAGGGCTTGGTACAGTCACGTATTTTGACGAGGGCAGCTATTCGTTCGGCGCGCTGGGACACGGTATCTGCGACAAGGACACCGGTATGCTGCTGCCGCTGAAAAGCGGTAAAGTCATCAAGGCGAAGGTGACCTCTGCAACAAAGGCGCAGACAGGCGTTGCCGGCGGTCTCAACGGCTATATGATCGACGACGTCGTGGGCGAGATCTCAGTCAACACCGGCTACGGGATCTTCGGCAGATACGCCGCCGTGCCGCAGGGTAAACGCGTCAAATGCGCGGATATCAGCGAGATCGAAACCGGTAAAGCGCAGATCTACTGCACCGTCGATCAAGAGGGCGTCAAGCCCTATGACATCGAGATCGTCAAGGTCAACACCGATGATACGGTCGGTCAGAACATGGTGATCAAGGTGACGGATCAGGAGCTGCTGGAGAAAACAGGCGGCATCGTTCAGGGAATGAGCGGCAGTCCGATTGTCCAGAACGACAAGCTCGTCGGCGCGGTGACCCACGTATTCGTCAACTCGCCGCAGACCGGCTACGGCATTTATATCGGTAATATGCTGAACAGCTACGAGAAATACGGAGGCTATTGATCCGATTTGATGAACCCTTTCATGGGATAATTGTCGAAAAGCGTCGAATGGTTCTTTAAAAAATTTTTATGTTTTCTATTGCCAATTTTACCAATTTATGGTAAACTATCAGTACAAACTGAAACAGGAGATGTAAAAATGACTGAAAGAATCAAACTTTTGATGACGCAGGACTCAGCTGAAAATATTGTCAACACCAAGAACGTTCTCGAAAAATACGGTATCGACGTCAGTTTCTGCCCCAAGGACGGCGAGGACGTGATTGCGCGGATCACCGCAGAAGGACCGGACGTCGTCATCATGGATCTATTCATGACACGGATCGACAGTATCGGGGTGATGCGGGCGGTTCGCCGCGGCAAGCCGGAAAAGCTGCCGATGTTCGTCGTATATTCGAGCTTTGACAGCCCGGTGCTTGAGCGAGAGGTGATGAGCTCCGGCGCGACTTACTTTGTTTTAAAACCCTTTAACCTCGGCGATCTGGCGGAGAACATCATCCGTCTGATGAAAAACCGCAGAGCAAAATCAAAGGGCGGCATTCGACAGGCGGGCTTCGATAACTACAGTATCGAGGTCAAGGTGACGGAGATCCTGCACCAGATAGGCGTGCCGGCGCATATCAAGGGCTATCACTATCTCAGAGATTCCATTATCATGTCGATCGAAAAGCCGGAGATCATCAACGCCGTCACCAAACAGCTCTACCCCTCGGTCGCGAAGAAATACGATACGACCTCGTCGAGAGTAGAGCGCGCGATCCGTCATGCGATCGAGGTCGCATGGGACAGAGGCGACGTCGAGGTGCTGAACTCCTATTTCGGATACACGATCCAGGGCAGCCGCGGCAAGCCAACCAACAGTGAGTTTATCGCTATGATCTCAGATAAGCTGAGATTGCAGATGAAGAACGCAAGCTAAAGTGAAGGGACTGTCACACGACAGTCCCTTTGGTTATGCAAATTATTCCGCTTCTGAAACGGCGGAAAGCTCTTCGCCGTTATTATCCTCCGATTTTTCATCGGGCTGACCTGCATCATCACCGGCGTCGAAGCCGATGGTCTCGGTGATCTCGGCGCCGCCGTCAAGATCGGCGTAGACCGTGATGATCACATATTCCGGCAAATCCGCAGCCGTTACCTTGCACAAGAGCTGATAGTTATAGCCCGCAACGACCTGTGTCGCCAGCAGCGCCTTGGGCTCATAAGCGGCAACTGTGGCCGACTTGCAGGCTTTTTCCAATGCCGCACGCGCTTCGTCGGTGACCTCGGGAGTTGTCGGCTCTCCCCAACCGCCGGATACGGGATTCTCCGGATCGTAGGGTTCGGGTGCAGACACGCCGCTGTTTTTCGCATCTGTGATCTCCGCGTTCCCCTGAAGATCCTCATACAGCGTCACGAGCACGTAGGTCGAAATCGCATCGGGGACGGTCGGTGTTTCTTTGCAGAGGACAAGATAGTTGGTACCGGCAACCACCTGTGTGCCGAGCAGCGCAATCGGTTCATACTGTGCGCCGGCAAGAATTGCATTCGCCTTGACAAACAACGCCTTGAGTTCATCGGTAACCGTGACCGAATCGGATGTCGTCCAGCCGCCGGATTCGACCATCTCGTTTTCGGTCGATACCTCTGTCCTATCCTCTGTTTCCTTTTCGGCATCGACATTCCCGTACTTCGCGGATGTATCGGACTTGTCCTTTGAGCAGGCGGCGAGAGATACCGCCATCAAAGCTGCCAGTAATAATGCGATGATCCTTTTCATGATACTGCCTTCTTTCATAACATAGTAGATCACGGCATCATGATTTGCCGTTCATCTGTTAAGTGCAAAAAACAGGCTTTTGTGTTGCATTCGATGATTATTTTTATCATAGCAGGAATCTGCACTATCGTCAACCGATCAATATTAGAATCGTGTTGACAGGCGCATTCGGCGGGTGGTATAATAACAATAAATAAGAAAGGTGGTGCAGTAATGGCTTTTGATACGTTTGACGAAGGCATCGTTTTGGGCGGGATGCGCTCGAAAACCGAGATCCGCACGCTGATCTGCTATATGCTGAAAAGCGTCGGTACGCCGATGAGCAAAGAGATGATCGTCAATGCGCTGATGGAAAAAGGGCTTGCCAACTATTTTGAGACCAGCTCGTGCTTTGACGACCTGATCCGTCACGGCAATATCAAGCCTGCCGATGACAACAGCGCGCTGTATGTCAATACGGAAAACGGTGAAATGATCGCGACACAGCTGGAGGATACCCTCGCGCCGACCGTCAAGGAACGCGCCACCGAGTGCGCTTTGAGCCTGCTCAAAAAACAGCAGGTCGAGAGCGACAACAAGGTCACCATCGAAAAATGCGAGAACGGCTATAACGTCAACTGCGCCATCTCCGGCGGCGATATGGATCTCTTAAGCTTTTCGCTGTATGTTCCCGATATCACGCAGGCGCGCCAGATCCGCAAGAATTTCTATAAGAATCCGGATATGTTCTACTCGGTGATGATTGCGATGCTCACGCGCAACAAACGCGCTGTGACCGAGATCCTCGACGAATTAGGCTCGGTCATTTAGAACGCCGAGAGAATCACCATCAAGGCGACGCCGGGGATTCCTCCCGCGGCGGAGATGATGAGCGACAGCTCGGTAACGGGGACATAAACCGTTGTCAATGACGACAGCAGGTTCACGATCCCCAGCGTCAAGACGCCGATACACATCGATAAAAAAGCCCTCTTGAAGGGCTTTTTCTTTTTTGACGCATAATGTATGAACGAGATAATGAGAAACATTCCGACAAAAATCAATACCGTCTTCAACTTTTCTGCTCCAAACAAAAAGGACTATCGGATAAGCCCGATAGTCCATTTTATGTTCTTGGTATCAGAATTATTATTCCGCAGCCGCAGAAGTTTCGGCAGCGGCAGCAGCGGTCTCGCCCTCTGCAGCCTCGGTCGCATCGTCGACCTCGGATTCTTCGTCCGCAGTCTCGGATACGGAGGTGCTGTCTTCCTCAGCAGTCTCAACGGTCTTGGCATTGAAATACGCAAATACGTTCAGCGCAAGTACGATCACAACAAAGCCGATCGCGAACCATTTGGTCGCGCGGGCAAGGAATGCGTCATAGGAACGCGCCTTATTCTTAGAGAAGAAAGTGTCTGCACCGCCGGATACAACGCCGACGCCCTGCTGGTTACCCTCCTGCAGGATAATCACGATAATCATAACAATGGAAGCGATAATCAGAAGAACTCCCAAGATGATTTCCAATATTGTCATATTTATCTTCCTTTCAATACATCTTCATAGGCAAAGATAATTGTAACATAACCAAAACAAGATTGCAAGCATTTTTTTCGGTTTGTTGAAAAATGTTAGGTTCCCAAAATTTTTAGGTTAAGAAATAGTATCTCGCTGGCGCTCGGTCAATTAATGCAATTCCTCAGTCACCGTTCGGTGACAGCTCCCTTTACCAGAGGGAGCCTATATGATCGAAAGCTGGGTCGCCTCGTCCTCCTGAGAGGGTAATGCGCCTGCCGCCGGGAGGGTGCGGGTACGATAGCGGGATGGCTTGGAGAATCTGCCCTCCTGATACGGCTCGATCGACATGACGCGGTGACCCTTCTTGAGCTTCATGACCGCTACGCCCTGGGTATTCTTCGTCGATTTCAGTCCGATCGCGCCGGAATGGAGCAGGAGCATCCTGCCTGCCGACGAGGTGATGACGAACTCGCTGTCGTTCTCACAGTAGGCGGTGCCTGCAAGCGGAGATTTATCGGAGTAAGCGTTGATCAGCTTCTTGCGGTTGGTCTTGGTCTCGTAGGATTTCAGATCGACCTTCGCGACCTTGCCGTTTTCAAAGGCAAAGAGCAGATAGCCGCTGTAGTCCTTGGTGTTGAGCATGAATACGGCGCTCTCCCCCTCGTCCATCTGGAGCTTCGCGGGGATATATTCGCCGAAGACGCTCGCCTTGGTATCCGCAAAATCGGAAACCTTCGCCTTATAGACCTGACATTTGTCGGAGAAGAACAGCAGTTCGGTGTTGTTGGTGGTCTCGACGACGATCTTGACTTCGTCCTCCTCCTTGAGCTTCTGCTCGCCGCTCATGCGAAGCGACTGGGGCGTGATCTTCTTGAAATAGCCCTCTTTGGTAAAGAACAGATTGACGGGATAATCGGGGATTTCTTCCTCGAGGTTGACGTCCATATCGATCTCGGAGAGATGGAGCAGCGGACATTTACGCTCCTTGCCATACTTGTCGGCGACCTCTTTGAGTTCTTTGACGATGATTGTCTTGACGCGCGCCTTAGAGTTCAGGATCGCCTCGAGATCGGCGATATCCTTGATCAGCTGTTCGATCTCGGCGGTACGCTTGAGAATGTACTCGCGGTTGAGATGGCGGAGCTTGATCTCTGCGACATACTCCGCCTGGATCTTGTCGATACCGAAGCCGATCATCAGGTTGGGGATGACCTCGGCTTCTTCCTCGGTCTCGCGGACGATCTTGATTGCCTTGTCGATATCCAGCAGGATCAGCTTCAAGCCCTCGAGCAGATGGAGCTTATCCTTCTTTTTATTGAGGTCAAAATAGGTGCGGCGGCGGATGCACTCGATACGGAATGCGATCCACTCGTTCAAAAGATCCTTGACGCCCAGCGTCATCGGTACGCCGCCGATCAGGACGTTGAAGTTGCAGGAAAAGCCGTCCTCGAGGGTGGTTAGTTTGAAGAGCTTGAGCATCAGCTTCTCGGGATCGGTGCCGCGTTTGAGATCGATCGTGATCTTCAGACCGTCGATACCGGTCTCGTCGCGGATATCGGAGATCTCCTTGACCTTGCCGGTCTTGACAAGATCGATGACCTTCTCGATGATGACCTCGGTGGTCGTCGTCGGCGGGATATGGGTGATATCGATGCAGTTCTGACTTTTGTCGTAGTTGTAGATGGATCGAACCTTGATCGATCCTCTGCCGGTGCGGTACACCTCTCGGATGGTTTCTTCGTTATAGATGATCTGCGCGCCGCCGGAAAAATCAGGCGCGGGCAAAGTCGTGATGACGTCGTGATCCTTGTCGCGGATCAGAGCAGCGGTCGTCTCGCAGACCTCGCGCAGGTTGAAGGAGCAGATATTAGACGCCATGCCGACGGCGATACCGGTATTGGCGTTGACCAATACGGACGGGAATGATGCCGGCAGGAGCGTCGGCTCTTTCATGGTATTGTCGTAGTTATCGACAAAATCGACGGTGTCTCGGTCGATGTCCTTGAACAACTCGTTGCAGATGGGGTCGAGCTTTGCTTCGGTATATCGGGAAGCCGCCCACGCCATATCGCGGGAGTAGAACTTACCGAAGTTACCCTTACTGTCCACATAGGGATGGAGCAGGGCTTCATAGCCGCGGGAAAGCCGTACCATCGTATCGTAGATCGCGGCGTCGCCGTGAGGGTTGAGCTTCATGGTCGCGCCGACGATGTTCGCGGATTTAGTGCGCGCACCAGTGAGCAGTCCCATCTTATACATCGTATAGAGCAGCTTGCGGTGAGAGGGCTTGAAGCCGTCGATCTCCGGGATTGCACGGGACATGATGACGCTCATCGCGTAGGGCATGAAGTTCTCTTCGATGGTAGAGGCGATGCGCTGTTCGACGATATCGCCCGCACCGGCGATCACACCGTTCGTGATCGGCTGTGTTTTGATTTGTTTAAGTTGTTTTTTCTTAGCCATATTATATCCTTTAGATGAAAATGCAGGACATCACATCCGCATAATCAATCATCTATCATTCATCATTATTCATCTTTACGAAACATCAAGGTTATCGGTATAATTCGCGCCGAATTCGACGATATAATCCTTTCTGCCCTGCAGGTTGTCGCCGAGCAGAACGTCAAAGATATGCGCGGTGCGCTCAACATCGTCGGGCATGACCTTGATCAGGCGGCGGGTATCGGGATTCATGGTCGTCAGGCTCATCATATCGGGTTCGTTTTCACCGAGGCCCTTTGAGCGCTGGATCGTAAACTTGCTGCTGCCGATCTCCTGGATGTACTTCTCTTTTTCCGCCTCGGTATAAGCAAAATACACCTTATCCTTGGTGGTGATCTCATAGAGCGGGGATTCGGCGATGAACACCTTGCCCTCTTTGATCAGGTCGGGGGTCAGGCGGTAGATCATCGTCAGCAGCATCGTGCGGATATGGAAGCCGTCGACGTCCGCATCCGTACAGATGATGACCTTGTTCCAGCGGAGGTTGTCGATATTAAAGGCGTTGATATCCTTCTTTTTCGACTTGCTCTTCCCCATATCGACCTGAACGCCGCAGCCGAGGATCGTGATCAGATCGGTGATGATCTCGCTCTTGAAAATGCGGTCGTAATCGACCTTGAGACAGTTGAGTATCTTGCCGCGGATGGGCATGACCGCCTGAAAATCGGGATTGCGCGCCTGAACGCACGCACCCTTAGCGGAGTCGCCCTCTACGATGAACAGCTCGCGTTCTTCGATATTCTTTGAGCGGCAGTCGGTGAACTTTGCGATCTTTGAGGTGATGTCGATCTTTGCCGTCAGGTTCTTTTTGATGGTCTGACGGGTTTTTTCGGCGCTCTCACGGGAGCGTTTATTGACCAGAACCTGATTGCCGATCTTCTCCGCCTCAAGGGGATTTTCAATGAAGTAGACCTCGAGCTGATGACGCAGAAATTCAGTCATCGCATCCTGAATACCTTTGTTGGTGATCGCGAGCTTCGTCTGGTTCGCGTAGGAGGTCTGGGACGAGAACGAGGAAATGACGATCACAAGACAGTCGGCGACATCGTCGTACTTGATCTTGCTTTCATTTTTATTGTATTTATTCTGCTGTTTGAGATAATTATCGATCTGGTAGACAAAGGCGTTGCGGACCGCTTTATCGGGCGCGCCGCCGTGCTCCAGCCAAGACGAATTATGGTAGTATTCCGTAACGGCGACTTTGTTGGAAAAAGCGACCGCCACGTTGATCTTACACTTGTACTCGTCCTTATCGTCGCGGTCACGGCACATACGCTCGCCGCTCCAGCTCTGGACGGTGGTAAAACCGTCTTCGCCGATCAGCTCGCCGACGTGGTCGGAAATACCGTTTTCATAGTAGAATTCCTCGACCTCAAAGGAACGTCCCGCCTGCTGACGGAAGATGAATTTGATACCGGGGTTGACGATCGCCTGACGGCGGATCATTTCGGTAAAGAATTCGGGCGACATTTTGATGTCGGTAAAAACTTCGAGGTCGGGTTTCCAGCGGATTTTTGATCCGGTATCGCGGCCGTTATAATCGACAGACGTCAGTCCACCGATATTCTCGCCCTTCTCAAAATGCAAAGAATACTTCTTTTTATCACGCTTGATCTCCGCGTCCATGTACTCGGATGCGCATTGGGTCGCGCACAGGCCGAGACCGTTCAAGCCGAGGGAAAACTCGTAGTTTGAGTCGTTGTTATTATTATACTTGCCGCCTGCGTACATCTCGCAGAACAGGAGCTTCCAGTTATATTCCTCTTCGTTCTTATTATAGTCGACGGGAATACCGCGTCCGTGGTCCTCGATCTCGATCGAGCCGTCGGCGTAAGTGGTCAGGACGATCTCCTTGCCGTAACCCTCGCGGGCTTCGTCGATAGAGTTCGAAAGGATCTCAAACACACTGTGCTGACAGCCCTCGATACCGTCCGAGCCGAAGATGACGGCAGGACGTTTGCGGACACGGTCTGCACCTTTTAAGGAGCTGATACTCTCGTCGTTATATTGCGGTTTCTTTTTTGCCATTATAATTCTCCTTTCGCCTCCCTTTGGCAAAGGGAGGTGTCAGCGAAGCTGACGGAGGAATTGCATAATTGTTCGAGCAGAGCGAGAAACCTTCATTAAATATGGTTGGTCGCTTTGCTCCATTTGTACAATTCCTCAGTCGCCATAGGCGACAGCTCCCTTTACCAAAGGGAGCCTAATGCAAACCTTTGAGCTTTTTGATCTGGTCGCGCAGGAACGCTGCGTGTTCGAATTCAAGCAGCTTTGACGCCGCCTGCATCTCCTTGGTCAGCTGTTTGATCAGCTCCTGACGCTCTGCGCGCGGCAGTCTGCCGACGTGTTCCATCTCTTCGTCCGTATGGGTCGAGATCTCGATGATATCGTTGACCTTCTTGACGATGGTCTGCGGCACGATACCGTGCTCTTCGTTATACTGCTTCTGGATTGTGCGGCGGCGCTCGGTCTCAACGATGGTATTCTTCATCGACTCGGTCACCGAATCGGCGTACATGATGACCATACCGTCGGCATTACGCGCGGCTCTGCCGACCGTCTGGATCAGCGAGCGCTCGGATCTGAGGAAGCCTTCTTTATCGGCGTCGAGAATCGCGACGAGCGATACCTCGGGGATATCCAGACCCTCGCGCAGCAGGTTGATGCCGACGAGAACGTCGAACTTCTGCAGGCGCAGGTCGCGGACGATCTCCATGCGGCGCACAGTGTCGATATCGTGGTGCATATAGCGCACCTTGATATCCATGCTCTCGAGATACTCGGTCAAGTCCTCCGCCATCTTTTTGGTGAGGGTCGTGACAAGGACGCGCTGGTTTTTCTCTACGCGCGTATTGATCTCGGAGATCAGGTCGTCAAGCTGTCCCTCGGTTGGGCGGACGGAGATCTCCGGATCGAGCAATCCTGTCGGACGGATGATCTGCTCGGCGACGACGGCGCTTTTCTCAAGTTCCAGATCGCCGGGCGTCGCGCTGACAAACACCGCCTGATTCAGCCGCTCGTAAAACTCGTCGAAGTTCAGCGGACGGTTATCGTAGGCGGACGGTAAACGGAAGCCAAAGTCGATCAGGCTCTTTTTGCGGGCATGATCGCCGCCGTACATCCCGCGCACCTGCGGCAAGGTAACGTGGCTTTCGTCCACAAAAAGCAAGAAATCCTTCGGGAAATAATCAAGAAGCGTAAACGGCGCTGAGCCGGGCGCTCTGCCGGACAAAACGCGCGAGTAGTTCTCGACGCCGGGGCACATGCCGATCTCCTGCAGCATTTCCATATCATAATGCGTGCGCTGTTCGATGCGCTGTGCCTCGAGCAGCTTGCCCTGTGAGCGGAAGAATTCCAACCGCTCCTGCAATTCGCGCTCGAGTTCATCCAGCGCGCGGGACATCTTGTCGCCGTCAACGATGTAGTGCGATGCGGGATAGATTGCCGCATGGCGCAGGTTCGCGAGCAGCTCGCCTGTCAGGGGATTGATCTCGGTGATGCGGTCGATCTCGTCGCCGAAGAATTCGACGCGGATAATACGGTCGGATGACGCCGCCGGGAAGATCTCGACGATATCGCCGCGCACACGGAATTTGTCGCGGATAAAGTTGATATCATTGCGCTCATACTGCAATTCAACGAGCTTGCGGATCAGATCGTCGCGGCTCTTCTCCATGCCGGGCCGCAGGGAGATGACCATGTTGCGGTAATCGATCGGATCGCCGAGCGAGTAGATGCAGGATACAGACGCAACTATGATAACGTCCCTGCGCTCGGACAGCGCTAAAGTCGCACTGTGGCGCAGCTTGTCGATCTCGTCGTTGATCGCGGAATCCTTTTCAATATAGGTGTCGCTCTGAGGGATATATGCCTCGGGCTGATAATAATCGTAATAAGATACAAAATACTCGACCGCGTTCTCGGGAAAAAACTCTTTAAACTCAGAGCATAGCTGTGCCGCAAGTGTTTTGTTATGGGCAAGCACCAACGTCGGTCGGTTCACCTGCTCGATGATATTCGCCATGGTGAAGGTCTTGCCGGAGCCGGTCACGCCCAGAAGGGTCTGTTCCCTGTTCCCCGCCTTGATGCTGTCGACAAGCTGTTTTATCGCCTGCGGCTGATCGCCGGTAGGCTTGTATTCAGATACCAGTTTAAAATGATCCAACTATATCCATCCTAATCGGTTTAGTCTTTCATCATGCCGGACTGTGCGAAAGAAACACACTCCTCATTCGCTACGATAAAGTGGTCGATCAGATCAACATCGACCAGCGCCAGTGCTTCGCGAAGCAATAAGGTCGTTCGCACATCCTCCGGCGACGGCAGTGCAACACCGCTCGGGTGATTATGGGCGAGGATCGCGTAGGACGCACCGTAGTTCATTGCCAGGCGAACAATACTGCGCATAGACAGCCGCGTCGACTCAAAGTTGCCGTCGCTGATAAAGCCGCTGAATACTTCTCTGCTCTTGGTGTCCAGCAGGATCAGCAGAACATGTTCCTGCGAGGTGATGCCGATATATCGGCGCAGGATATAATCGGGCAGATCGTCATAATTGATCGGTCCATGGTCCGGATCGTACTTCGCGCGGTAGTACATGCGGGTAACGTCGGGATAGAGCTTGAGGTAAACCGCCTGATTCTCGGTGAGTCCTGCTTCAACCAGCGAATCGACCGGCGCGTCCAGCACGCCGTCAAGCGAGCCAAAACGGCTGATCAGGTTCTTGGCGATATCATTCGTGTTCTTGTAGGGGATTGCATAAAACAGCAGCAGCTCCAGAATCTCGTGAGGCGCAAAGACATCCAGACCGCTTTTCAGATATTTTTCTCTCATGCGTGCGCGGTGACCGCTGTGATCGGCCTTCTGCATAGTATACCCCTTTCGGTCTGATTCAACAAAGCTGTTTTCATGCGATTTTTCATTTTTTATCGCAGAAAACCCCATATATAGCCATTTTAGAGATATTTTAGCACAAATTGTAGTGGGATTCAAGTTTTATGACAGAATTTTAACGAACATATTTGCGAATAATTCTAATTTGAAATAATAAATCACACTTAAACAAAAACGCTCCCAATGGGAGCGTTTTGAAACGTAAAAATTCGCTTAATCAGATAATCCTGATTCTTCGTTTTCTTTCGAGATTCCTTTTTGATTCATCTCTCTTTTTGCTTTTTCTACTTCGGATGCTCGTAATTCTTCTTCCAGCTCAACGCCGAGCTTATCGATCGATTTATATGAAACCAGCAGAGAGATCATTTCATAGCCGAACAATATCAGAATGATGCTTACTATCGTCACAAGTCCGACCGGCGTCAAAAAGAACGAGTATAGATAACCTAACAGAGGTATCGTTACAAGATATTTTCCGACCAATTGATCGGATGTTATCTTCGGATCGGGTACTGTGCCATCTGCGTCGCCTTGCGTCTGTAAAAACCATGTACCGTTATCGTTCTCGGGTTCCGTTATCACGCGGTGGGTAACAACCTTGCCGTCCATCTCGCCCTCATCCCCTCTGTAGGATACAATATCATTTTTATGGATATTTGTGACGGATGTTTTCTGAACAAGGATAATATCTCCCGTCATCAGCGTAGGCTCCATTGAAGCAGACGAAACACGGAAAAAACTGAATCCGAAAAACGATACAGTATGTCCTGATGCCCGCGCATAAAACATAAAAATCAAAAGTGCGATCAGCAAAACCAGAATAACGGTCGTGATAATATTCAATACTTTTTTTGCCATAGGCATTCACTCTGCTCTTTGACCAATAGGTCATGATTCAAAATCTGGTTAAATAAAACGGTCTTGTTTTACTTTTTTCTTGTTTTTCTTGCGATTCTTTTTCTTCTTTTTAGAGGTGTTGTCGTATTTTCGCCAGTTCTTGCGTTTATAAGCGCGCAGTTCCTCTTCTTTACGACGTTTTTCTTCTTCCTGTCGTTCTTGTTCTATCTCTTCGCGGTATTCTTCATCATCTTCCGGGTTATATAGTCCGGTCAAGACCTTTGCGAATGTCAGCAATTCATCAAAGTATATCAAAATGAGCACTGCGAAAAATATCAGCAACCCGGCGGGAGAAAGGAAAAAATCGTAGGCTTTGTTCAAAAAATCCATCTTTGACAAAAACTTGGATTTTACATTGGAAAATGAAATCTTTGTATCGTCGGTATTATTGGCGTCGCCCCGGGTCACCAGATAATAATCGCCATCTATGGTTTTGTAGGGACCCTTAACGATACGATGTGTCACGTTTTTACTACCATAATCGGGACTGTCCGTAAAGGTGATGATATCTCCGACCTCAACTTCATCGGGCGATTGAACCGATTTACTGATGAAGATATCGCCTATCTCAAGGGTCGGAATCATACTTCCGGAGGTCACACGCTGGATAGAATAGCCGAATACGGTCGGAGTACCGCCGTTAGCCCGGATCAGGACAAAGAACACCAGTGCCATAGCCAGTATGGCAAGCAATACCCAGCAAACACTCTTTCGGATAATACGAAAGATCTTCTTGCGTTTCTGCTTTTTTTGCTCGTCCGCAGAGAATGAACCTTCGCCGGATAAGGCTTCGCGATTTCTTAAGATAATCTCTTTCGCTTTCAGGACCTTGTTATTCAAACGCTTTTTATTCTGCGGAGGCTGTTTGGAACTTTTCTTTTGTTTATTCTTTTTTGAAGGCGTCGACTTTTGTGTTTCTTTTTTTTTCAAAGGGAAAACCTCGATAAAATGATACTATTATTATAATCAAAAAAGGCTGTGAAAACAACTCGTTTCGGATATTTACGGCGTGATTATCAGCGCTTTTTACGTTTCTTCACCTTCTTCATTTTTCTGCTTTTTACGATGCGTTTTTCTTTTTCGCGTTCCTCGTGTTCGATCCTTTTCATCGTTTCCATAAACGATTCCGGTTCTTCCTGCTCGACGCGTGCCGAGCTAAGTTTGAAAATATTGATGATCTCATCAATAAAAATTAACAGCAAGAGAAAGATAAATAAAGCCAGTCCCCATACAGAGAAGAAAAAATTGTAGATATTTTTAATCAGCGGGAGCTTAGCGATATTCTTTGACTTGACGTTTCGGACGTCGATCTCTCCGTCATCGACGTCATTCGCATCACCCTTAGTGACAATGACTGTGTCGCCGGAGGTGTTTTCGTACGGCGCCGACAAAACGCGGTGGGTCACCTCATGGTTGCCGAATTTTTCGCCGCCTTGAAACGTCACGATATCACCGACAGCTATCTCAGACGCATCACCGATATCCTTATTCAGGATAACTTCGTTGATCTCAAGTTCGGGCTCCATACTGCCGGAAACGATTCGATGCAGAGAATACCCGAAAAAAGACGGCGTGCCGCCGCTGATACGTGTGATCATAAAGGTGATAATCGCTAGAGTGAATAACACGATCAGCGTCCAGCAAACGATATTTTTAACAAGACGGATGGTGGGCAGTGCTTTTTTTAACTTTGCGGTATTTTCTTCGCCCAGAATCTCTTTTATAAATTGTTTGAGCTTAATCATCAAAAAACTCCATTGGTTGGTCTGTCATTCAGTATAATAAAAAAGGGCTGTAAAAACAACCCTTTTTGATAAATCATTTTATTTTGCAGATATGATCACATGCCGAGGTAGATCTGGTCGATCTCATAGGAGAGCTTAGTGGTATCGGAGTTGTTGATCACATACCAATCTACATTGACTTCGCCCGCCGCGGGGATCAGGATATTCTTGACGATCGGAACGTCATAGAACGCATATTTGCCTGCCGCCGATACTCTGACGGTCGTTTCGACCTGCTGTGTATCGGGATAGGAGCCGCCGACAGACTTTGTATACAAGACTGCTTCGCCGGCAGCTACCGGAGTGATCAAGCCGGACGACGGGTCAACAGTGAAAATACTCGTATTGCTGGAATAGTATTCCAGAGAAATAGCTGTTTGGGTATTATTATCGGTGATGTATTCATTATTGGCGAGTACGGCAGAGAATGTACTGCCAACCGGGACAGAAATCAGCGAATACTGTTTATAGATATTGTTGCCGGTGACCGAATAGGTGACAACCACATGGTTATTGTAACTCGTAGTGGAAGTGATCTTAAACAGCTTGCTGGCAGTTTTTGTCTGACCCTGCTGAGCCAGATCAACGTTCTGCGAACGCTGACCCCAGTTCGGAGAATTATTATTATTTGTTCCGAAGTTCTCTACGCAGAAGAACGCCTGTTTTGCTGTTGACGGGATATCTGCGTAGTACTGGTTCGGGTTGTTACTGCCGCCGACGTGTTCCAGCTTGGTATAATTATTGCCGGTGCCGAGACCGTTGGAATTAAGCGTCGTTTCGCTCCAAACGATGTAAAAGCTCGTGCCGCTCCAACCCTCGACATTATTATCCTTCTCGAAATAGACACGCATCCAGTTGCGGTCGATTTTTGCGGAAGGCTGTGCAAGCGCGGTATAGTCGCGGTAGCTGCGGGTCGGGGTGTTGACGCCCAGCGCCAGGGTGCCGTTGTTGGCTTTATCCATAGAAAGGGTTTTTGCATAAAGCGAAACATTCTGCGCCGAACTTGAATTCATATTCGTGATTGTGGTGCGGAAATACTTTCTGGAATGAGAATTGATATCCGACCCGTTATAGCTTGTCGTCGCCGTCGTAGAATAGGTCACACCGCCGTCAGTGGACTCATATGTCGCGATCTTGCAGTTATAGCCGTTATACGCGGTATAGGAGTTCTTTGTCGTGAGTGCAAGGTACTCGCCGCTCTGATCAGAAGTATTCAGCTTGTCGTAAGCGGGCTGCGGTCGGGTGAACCACGAAAACGTCGGCGCGTTCATAATGGTCACGAGCAGTATTACCGCAAGAGCGATCGCAAGAATCACTTTTGACTTTTTCATGGTTTCACCTCCCTGTTATAATCATTAACTAATTCGTCCAAGAACCGTTGTTGCTACCTGTGCCGGTTGATGTATATTGACTCTTTCCAGATGTCGGAGTAGCATTCCAGTAATTCCACTGATTATTACTTGAATCAGTACGCTTAAATGTTACACCACTTGCATTGGAAAATTCGGTACCTGTGCTGAAATCATAAACATAGCAGTAGCTTCCAATAGATCTCATATCATATGTCGAACCATTCCAAATGTTTATTCGCATTTTCGCTCCATCATTTCCGACAAAATGATTAGTTGTACCATCAATGAACCAGATACAGCGCTGATTGGTATATGCAGTTAACGCAGTGGCAGATTGATTATACTCAAAGAGATAATCTGTACCTAATGTACCGGTATATCCACCGGAGCTCGGAACCTTGTCAGTGTGGTTATTATCCTTGGCAAGTATTGCGTAGAATGTACCAGTTTTAGATGTTGAGAAAGTAGCCTTATAATAACCTGTGTTGCTATCATAATCTGCCTTTACAAATCCATTGTTGCTATCTATAACATTAGTGCCGGAACCTTGATACAATCTTATGTAATAATTATCGCCCCAATCCGCTCTGGGTGAAACATAAATAACTGTATCATTCAATTTTTCAAACTTTGCATAATACGTTACATTGGCGTCGCCCAATGTAAAGGTATAATCAGCACTGGTACTTTCCGCTGTTCCGGTACCGGAAGAATTGGTGTACCATCCGACGAACTTATAACCGGCGGCAGGGTTTGCATGGATCGTGACGCTGGTGTTGTACTTAACGCCGGTTTTGGTATAAGACGTACCGGCATTAGCGCTATCAGTACCGTAATAAACCGTACTTCCGGTAGAACCGATCGTATTCAGCGTTACAGTATGCGTATTCGTTGTAAAACGTGCGTAATATGTCGTATTACTTGTCAGCGTGATCGAAGACGCCGAAGCTCCCGGGGCATACTTCTGTTCTCCATCGGAAGGCAGCGTATAAATACCTTCTAAGCTATATCCGGTAGCCGCCGCAGCAGAGTAGGTTAAAGAAGTACCGGAATCGACTGTCTTTGTGGCAGCTGTGCCGGAAGAGGATGAAACTCCGTTGATTTTGATCGTACCGCACGCTTTGGACGAAGAAGAACCGTCCAAATAGCGATTAATCGTAAAGGTATACGTTTTTACAAACTTCGCATAATAGGTGACTTCGCCGCCGGCAGGCTCGGAAACGGTCGGGGTATACGGCGAGGTTGTAGACGCGCCTGATGCGGCAGTCGTACCCGCCGCGTCGGTGTACCATCCGACAAAACGATAACCCGACTTAGCTGTTGCCTTGAGTTCAATCGATTGATTATGACGAGCATGGATTTTATTAGTATGGGTGCCGCCGGAAGATTTTGCTGTTTCAATAACAGCGCTGCTGGTGTCGGTAAGGTATGATTTCCCTTCAAGCGTTCCCCAAGCAGAACCTTGATTGGTAACATAATCCAAATTGACCGTTACCGGTTCCTCCCAATAGCCGTTACTCTTGCTATCAGTACCACCGGTCATACTCCTGATAATGTAGGAGGGATCGACCGGAGTCGCAGGCACATCCAAATCCTCGGTCTGATTCCACATTTTAGTTGAGTTGGAGTCTGCACCGGTAGTCGTAAACGGCCAAACGGTATATATGCCATCTGTTACCGTGCATTCTGTGCAGGCGCGTACAAATACCAGATTGTTATAAGTTCCGTTATACTCAAAAGTATAATGACCGTCATCGCCTTTTTGGAGCTTATACAATCTGCTGCCGCCGGATTTATAACACCATGCATAGTAAGTCGGATTATCGGTATCCCAAGTTGAAGTCGGGTAAAGTGTAACCTTTCGCGGTGTAAACGACGAAACCAAGACCAGATTACTGAGCGCCTTTTCGACAGCAAAGCTTGATTCACCCATCGTGGTATTTTGCCACCAGATATTGATCGTAACGATCTTTGTTTCATCGGCGCCGACATAGAATAAGCGTTTGGTCGTACCGCCGGACTTAAGGTGGGCCGAAAAGGCTTCTACAGCCGGATTGCCGGTACCGCCGGAGGTCGAATTCACGACCTGTGCCGTACTCGCCGTCTTAGCATAGATCTTTGTTTCGGGAGTGGCGTTGGAGCCCTCAGACTGAGCGGTGATCGATACGCGTAAGTCTTCCGGGAAATTATTGGGATCCGCATTGAAGAAGAAGTCGACAGTATCATCGACCTTTAAGCGGAAAGTGACGCTGAGATAGTTTGTGTTTTTATCGGAAACGGTTCCCTTTCTGTAAGAATTGGCTCCGGTCTGGTATGACGTAGAGCCGGAGGTACCGTTCGCCGCGAGCTTCGGAAAATAGAAGTTCTTTCCGTCTGCGCTGGAGCAAGGTGCGAGGTGCATATCGCCCGCCTGCTTGAAGTACCCGCCAAGATCGACCGTACCGGGTTTTTTACCGATCATCGCGTCGGTGAAAACATAGGTGTCGACCGTTAAGGGAGCGCTCGAGCCTGTCTGGAGCTTGATCGAAGAAACCGTTTCAACCCATGCATAGGACGCGACCACAGCGATCGCGATCAGTTCAATGAGGATCACAACTGAAATCGCAATATTCTTTATTCTTTTTTTGCGAGCCTGATTCTTTGCAGCCCCAATGAATCTGTTGTTCAATTGCAACACCTCCTTTGATGGGTTGATACAATAATAGCTAAACGACTATGACGTCAAATTCGGCGTCAGCGTATCGTCATTCTGCTGGGTATAAATAACCTCCGCATTGCGGGTGACCTCAAAGATCGAATTCACCCTCAGATTAGTTTTGGCTCCGCCAGTATGCAGGAGGTAGAAGCCGGTGATCTCATCCTTGTTGTTAAGCGTAAAGGTTTGTTCGAAGTGTGTCGTATTTGTAGAGGTAGTATAGGCGTAATCACCGCCGGAAGAAGTGGTGAAATGCAACCTGGAACCACTGCCGACATTACTGCCGACCCACCCCTTTGTGTCAACGACTACAATAACACTATAGGTAGTAGCCGAACTGCCGCCACTGCTTGTGGCACTGGTGGCGCTTGTCGGGGCAGTCGTCGCGCTGGTGGGCGAGGAACCGCCGCCGGAGTTGCCCTCGGTATCCCAGTAACCGATACAGGGAGAAAGGCGCTTTGCCTTGTAGTTTACGGTCGACTCGGTTACCAGACCATAGCCGTTACCGTGGATTGCACGGTATACCAGCGAATTATACTTATTACCATTTGAATCGGTAAATTGCCGTGTCGTCTGCAAATCAAATGTTCCGCTCGTATACCATGAGCTGCTGATCCCGGAGTTGACCCATGTCGCCACGTCAGGATGTGTATGCCACGCATTATAAATCGTTGCCTGCGTAGAGCCGTTCGTACGATCTAATCGATAGAACGAAATCTTGCTGACGGCTTTTTTCGGAATCTTGCAGGTCCATGTGTAGCTCTCAGACGGAGACTTTGTCATGATGATCGTTTTCCAACGCTTTTCTTGTTCTTCCGAATAAGGATCTTCGTAAGAACATGCGATGATCGGATCGTCATTACTGACCCAATGCTCCTTACCGCCGGTCTTATCGGGCAAGGTAGCATCAACGAACTTGATGGTATCCATCTCGGCAAAGTTACTCTCGATATCAATATCGATAGAGATTCTCTTGCCGATATATTTGTCACAATCGGGAAGCGTACCCTCGAGCCAAACGACAAGAGTGACGTTCAGCGTCCGACCGCCGGGAATAACAAAGAGAGGTGTATTGCCGTAATAATAGGACTGGAACGAATTCCAGTTATAGTTAGGATAGGAACTCTCTCTTGTCGGGACTCCGTTTTCATCAACCAATGAAACGACGCCGCCCTTGGAAGAGTCGTTGCTGTCAATATTCGAATTATCTACATAGTCGACCACCTGTGCGGATGGATCAATGACAACCGGTTTTTGACCGCTGTCCGAGATAAACGCAAGGCGGATAGGACAATGATCCTTCGGTAAATCCTGAGATGAAGGCTTGCCGTTACCGTCATAGTTGATCTTCAGCTGGTCATGATAAATCGCGTTGACGTCGGAATCATGCGCTGTAGCCGCCTCATCTACCGTTATCTCATAGCTCTTGATATAGACCGGCGTGTTGCCGGAGGTACCCTTGAGCTCGAAGTCCTTATAGACATAGTGGACGTTTTCGTCGCCCTTGTTCGCCTCGCGGAAGAACATATCAGCGGTGTTGCCACTGAACGATGCGCCAAGCGGGAAATAGAGGTTTCTGCCGTCTAAACTGGATGCTTCGTCGAGGGTTACGTTATCAATGATGATACGGTTGGATAGAGATTTATCCTTGTTGATACGGAGAGAGGATGCAGACTGGAACTCAAGATTATTGGAGTACAGCTTAGCCGCATCTCTAGCCATGAACCACGCGAATGTAGAAGAAATCGCGAGGATAAATACTAAAAAGAGAGAAATATATGATTTTGTCAGTCTTTTTCCGGATGAAGAACTGCACTTTGCTTTATACGCAAGCGCTTTCAGAAATGTCCTCACATTCATATCATTTCACCTCTTTCATCGTTTTATCATTTATTTGTTCCTTGCAAGTGCATCATGCAATGTCAAAATCGAGAAACATATTGAACTTTCCGCCGACCATATCCAAACGCGCCTCGGCGTCTTCGCCCTCGACCCAAAGATTGACGCGAACATGATTGTAATAATATTCACCGTCATGATTTGACAGCGAAACAACCGATACGTCCTTGCCAAGCTGATAATCACCGGATGTGCTGGCAATGATGCTGGTTCCGTTAGCGCTTTCTTTTTGGCGTGTATTCGCATTATTGACAACTGTATAATACGCGTGATCGGTTGTGCCTTCGTCAGTGCGGAGAGCCATTGTACCGTTATTATTATAAACGGGACCTTTTCCGGCAAAGGTTGAGGAAGTTAGCCCGGTGGATAAGTCTTTGGTAAGGCCGTTATACCATACGCAAGGAGCCGGAATCCAGAGAAGCTCTCGGGTGCTGTTTGCATCACTGCCGACAACCGCCATTCTGACAGCGCCGACAGCAGCGTTCTTCTTTCCCGCGTCTGTATTTGCGGGGGCTGCCGTAGGCTCAATTTTGGAATCACTCATCAGCGAAATGGTACAGCTTACATTGCTGCGGAAATAAATGTCAAAGGACATATAGTTCTCATTTGCAACAGCATCACTGAACGCTTCGGTTGCATCGACATACGCGTTTGCGCCGTTCTGAACAAGCTTGGGAATATAGAACGCTTTTCCGTCACTCGTGGTTTCACAAAGGAAAAGGTCTTCCATGAATTTTAGCTCAGCATCAGAAAAATCGAACGTTAACGAGCCCTTGTGCCAATCTTTTGTTGCGGTGGGATGATTTGTGTTATAAGTACTAAGCCATGTATTGATCGCACTGTACTGGTCTTCGTTGGACGGCGCAACAATAAAGAACTCAAGGTTCTCATTTACTTTTGACACAATATTGATGCCACTGGAATCGGCTTCCTGATCAAGTTTAAACCAGGCAAAGATCCCTACAAAAGTAACAATAGCAAGAGTCACTAAAACTATTAAATTTTTGACAATCTTTCCGATTGTTTTACGTTTCAGTTTTGCTCTTTTCTTCATTGCAAACCCCGTCCATACAATTGTCTGTACAGTACCGATTATCTTACAGTTATCGCATCAATGCGATGAAATGATTTAATAATGAATATCTTACGAATATTTTTCTACGTCAGGAAGGTTGAGAACAGCCTGAGGTCTGTCGTCAACAAGGACTCTGGCTTTCTTGACAAACTTGCGGGCTTTCTTGGTAGCCTCGGAGAGTTTCGCATCGTAATCCTTCTGGATCGCTTTTTTCTCAGCATTTAGACGAACCGTGTACTTCTGTTCATCTGTGAAGTTGCAGGCGGCGACTGTCTGAGCCTCAAGCTGAGCGATCTTTGCTTCATAATCAGCAGAGATCTGTGCAATCTTTGCGTCACATTCAGCGCGGACAGCCTTCATGCCGGCTTCTTTCTCGAGATCAGCGGTTGAGAGTTTTGCTTCAAGCTCTTTCATACGCTGTTCGCGTTTTTCGAACGAAGCAACATAAGTAGCAACTGTATTGCTGAGAGCGATCTTCTCGGCTTCTGCCTGATCCATCTTGGTGCGGGCGTCGTTGATTTCTCGCTTCGCCTGCGCTTCGATCGAATCAACATGCTCGATACGATACTTCATGTCATCCTTTTCTTCCTTCAAGGTCGCGATGATCGCATCCTTCGCGGAGATAGTGTTGACATGAACGCGGATCTGATGCTGCAGCTCGCGGTTCTCATCATTACCTTCGTTGATAGTTTTATTCAAAGCATCAAGCTCTTTCTGATAATTGGAGAATCGATCGACCAGACCGTCATATTCGCCCTGGAGATTATTGAGCTTTCCGCTGAGGTTCGTAATCGTTGCATCATTCTCAGCGATCGTGTTCGCTTTGACAGCGATATCCTGAGTCTGCTCATTCAATGTACGATTCTGATCATCAATGGTCGCTTTGAGCGTTGAGTTCTCTGCAGTCAAACCGCCGACTGTATTAGTCAAGGTCGCTACCTGCGTATTCAAGCCATCAATGGTATGAGTTTGACCGGCGATGGTCGCTTCGTGCTGCTTGATGGTCTCAAGCTGCTGAGCGATAACGCCTTTGAGGTTTTCGATCTCTGCATTGAGGGCGTTGATCGTAGCCTCGAGCTCTGCGATACGTGTGTTGAGGGTCGCAACCTGTGCTTCCAGCTCGGCAACTCTCGCGGTAAGAGCGGCAACCTGTGCTTCCAACTCGGCAATACGCGCCTTGAGCATCTCATTCTCTTTTTCGAGATCCATGATGCGAATCTGCGCTTTGCGAAGTTCTTCGCGGGTTTCCTCGAGTTCTTTCTTCAGAGAACCGATGGTAGATTCGAGTTCCTTGATCTTGATGTCGCGGATACGAATCTGTTCTTTTGCCTGATCGAGTTCTGCAGTCAGCTTTGCAATAATGACCTCGCGTTCACGAACCTCTTTCAGACGAAGCGCCATCTCTTCACGACGGGCTTCGTATATCTTATCTTCGATGTAACGCGCCATTTCCTCTTCGGGGCGATTTGCCTCGGCGGCACGACGCTCATTTTCTGCTACATATTCAGCGTGGAGCTTTTCACGCAGAGCTTTGTTTGTATTGATCGTAGCGACGAAATGCTGAAACGCCATAACGTCGTAAAGGTCCTTCTGGACTTCCTCAGGCATCTGACCCTCGAACTCATTTTTCTCGAGAACGTAGCCGGTCTTGCGATAGCCTTCGATGAAGACCCAAAGGTCGTAACACTGTTTGAAAGCGGGATCCTGTTTGATGCAGTTGGTTTTATTGATAGGGGATTTGACGGCGATACAGCCTTTGAGAGCTTTAATCAGGTCAGTGCCGACAAAGTCATCCAGGCGCATACGAATACGCTCGATACGCTCATAGTCGGTCAAGGTGGAAAGCTCTTCCTCACGGTCGACCTTATCACGCTCATGCTTCTCGGCATGATGATTGATTTGGAAACCGAATTGCTCGTGCCCGATCTTGACCTCACGACCCATGTGCAGTTTACTGGATGAATCGTTAGGCGCGTCCTGCAGGGCGCGGAATCTCGCTTCAACAAATGCGATCGTTTTGAAGATCAGCGTATGCAGGAAGCGGTTCTCATAGGTTGCGAAGCTATCCTCACGGTGCGTATTGAGCAGTCGCTCGGGAATAACGCTGCCGTCGTCTTCGATCGCCATGATCAGGTTCGCGTGCTGGGTCAGATGCTGAACGGCGTCCTTACCGACCTGCTTGACCTTATCGATACGGTCAACTTCTTTATACTCTTCGATGAACTTGCGCTGTTCTTCGATCGCCTTTTCGATATACGGGAGCTTACCCTCAATCATTTCAACCCATTCCATGTCAATAACACGGTTATAGGCGTTACCGGACAATTCATCGTTACCGTCATCATTATCCGCCATAACAGATGTTAAATAGTCATGGGCATAGTCACCGTCGAGGGTCTCTTTCATCTCGGCATAAGCGCGATAATATCGGGTAAAATCAATCACGGGAATCACTCCTTCCTTTACAGGAATAATGCAAATTATGCTCGGTCAGCGGATATTTAAACGAAGTGTCAAACACCTCATCCACCGCTTACGCGGTCCCCCTTCCCCTCAAGGGGAAGGCAACCTTTATCAGGTCATCTTCTGGAGCATGCGGACATACTCTTTACACTCGTTCATGTTCTCACGACCGAAGAGCTGATCGAGCTGCTGAACCAGACCGTCGATCTCGTCGCGGATGTATGAAATGTTGAGCGCCTCAAACTTACGGAATACCTTCTTACAGAGGGCATAGTCGATACCGTCAACCTCGGTGCCGCCGCATCCGACGAACGCAGGTACGAAGGAGTTGATCTGCTTCATAACACGGTTACCGAAAGCAACACGGAAGTGTTCGATGACGTAATCGTCGAGGATTTCTATCTTCTTGAGGTTCTCCTCGCTAATGGGGTTCGCCTTGACAGCTTCATCCAGCAGCTGAGTGAAATACTTGTAGTTGATGTGGCAGGGCGGTGTGTCGGGAGCATCGAAGGGCTTGCCCTTGGTGTTGATGTCGATGGGCATCGCACGGTCGTAAACCTTATCGGTGATAGCGAAGGTCGAGTCGTCGTTGTTCGCGGTACCAACGTACCAGATGTTATCGGGGATGGTGAGCTTGCCGTGGTCGAGGTGTTTCGGGTCGTCAGGCCAGGGAGCGGCGACGATCTCGACGATCCATTCATCGTGGGCGGGCATTTCAAGGATGGACAGCATCTCTGCGAAATAGTACTCAACACGCGCAATGTTCATTTCGTCGAGGATAACGACGTAAACGTTTTCGTTATAGGAAGCCTCGTACAGTGCACGGAGCAGCTCAGTTTCGTTATATCTCTTAGTGAATTCGTTGTAGTAGCCAAACAGCTCGGTACGGTCACGCCAGGAAGGCTGGACAGACGCGATGACTGCGGGGTTGCAAACATATTTTCCGAATGCGTAAGGCAGTGAAGTTTTACCGGTACCGGAAATACCTTGCAGGATCGTCAGACGACCGGATGCAAAGCCTGCGACAAAGCAGCGGAGGAGCTTGATCTCATACCAGTAGTGCATACGCGAGCAAGCAAAGTTGCGGAAGCGGGTAACGAACTCGGGAAGGGTGATCTCCCAATCGTACGGCTCGGGCTGATAATCCGCCCACTCTTCGTCGATGGTAACGAGCTTGTTGAAGCGGCCGGTAGCCTCTTCTTCCTCTTCGCCCTCTGCGTTGAGCGCTTCCAGCTCTTCGCCGGTCAGCTCGGAGATCTCGTTCGGGTTCAGACCGATCTGAGAGACCTTCATGGAGAGGATCTTGTCTTTCTCAAGATTCAGGCGCATGACCTCTTTGTTCAGCGCATTGACCTCATTGACCAGATCGTTGGTATCCTTCGCTTTTTTCTTGAACTTGATGAGCTTGGAAATGCCCTTGACAATAAAGAAAATGATCAGTCCAAGCACCGCAACAAGGAGGATGATAGCGACGATGGCGATTACCCAAGCGAGTCCACCGAGGGTGGTGGTGTAGTTTTCAATCATTTCTACATACTTGGGGAAATTGAATGCCTCGCCGATACCGGTGAAGATACCGACAATCGCACCCCAAATTGCTCCGAAGAACTGACCTAAGAACTCGAATAAAAATTTGAAGACAGTATCCATAGTGTTCTACTCCTTGTGCTGGATTTTATTTGGTGAGGATGATCTTTCATCCGAATGATTTAATGGTTGGTCGCTGCGCGACATTAATACAATTCCTCAGTCGGCTTTGCCGACAGCTCCCTTTACCAAAGGGAGCCTAGTATTATAATTCTTCGTCGGCGATGGAGAAGAACCATTCGAGCTTGACGTAACCGCTGCGGATATCGTCGATACACTCGGGGTCTTTGCCCTCGATCCACATGACGATGGTGTACTTGTCGGTATCGCCGGGAGCGATGCCTTCTCGAGTATTGCTAAAAACAGTTACGTCATCGTCCCACTGGTTAATGACAAGCTCTTCATCGGTGACTTCGACTGCCTCTTTGTTCTGAGGTTCTTCGGCAGCTGCCTTGATCTCTTCCTCGTCGGGAGCATCGTAATTATCGGGGATAACCTTCTTGAAAATCTTCTCGAAAGGTTCGGGAGATTTATCGTCGGTGGTCAGGCCCATGTTCTCTTTCGCGTAAACTGCCGGTTCTCCGTTGCGATACACCATGATTCGACACGCTTCATCGGCAGATTTCGCGGCACGAACCGCCTTGAGGGTCGAAATATAGTCAACGGTCTCTTTACCGTTATTGGTCAACTGGAAGGTGTACGCCATATAATTGCGGCCGTTATGAGAACCGAACGCCTCCATATCGAGGGTGGCAGGCAGCCAATCATATGTAATGTTCGTAACATCCTTGACCATGTTAGCATATAGCTTTGTCTGAGCGTCAGAGCCATCCTCGTTCGCTGAGATGGTGATACCTTTCTTAGCGGCGCCGGAGTCGACGGAAATGACCAGATCGCCGATGGTGGTCAGAAGCCATGAGATAATATACAGAATCAGCAGGACGGATACCGCAACGACAAGCGCTACGCCGGCGCGGCGTTTCCACTTGACCTGTTTTGCAATCGCCTTGGAATCGCGTTTTGCGTTATATCTTTGGAAAAGACCTTCCTTCTGGCGCTGCAGCTGGACATCCTTGTCGCCCTTTGTCTCTAACTTTGCGAGCTGTTCCGGGGTAAAGGGCTCATCAGTCTTCGGTTTTTTCTTGCTCAATGTAAAACAGCTCCTTTACATTTGGAATAGTACGCGGTAATATCAAGCGGATTATTCGTCCGCAGGTTCTTCGGGTGAATCGGTAGATTCGTCCTCAGCGGGAGCATCCTCAGCAGATTCCTCTGCTTTTTGCGCCTCTTGCTGAGCCAAGAATTTTTTGAACTGCTCGATCTGCTCGGGGGTCATGTTCTCGGGCTTTTGGGCGTCTTTTTCTGCGAGAGCTTCTGCAACAGCAGCTTCGACCGCTTCCTGTTTTTCTTCTTCCGCCTTGTCCTTCTTATAATTCATTGCGCTGATGATCACGCGGATAATCGCATAGAGGAAGAACGCGATCATCGGGATCAAGATGAAAAGGAAGAAGCCTTGCTGGCTGCGGACGGTTCTGAAAACGCCGGCAAAATTTCTCAAGATCTTGCCGTGATACTTATCCGTATAGAAAACGGAAACGATATCGGCGGATACCAAGTACTGACCCTCAGACTGCTGGTCGATCACGCTATTCGCATCACCTTTTGTTCTGAAAACCGATTCACCGCCGACGACTTTTTTCTCGACGATACGGTGGGTAATCAACATCACGTTTCCGTCGGCATCCAGCATCGGTGAGCGATAGGTAACGATATCGCCGACATTGAGATCGGGAAATGCATCGGGAGAATAGGTCTTACCGATAATGACGTCCTGGTCGCTGAAATTGCCGCCTTCGTATCCGTCGGGGGATTCAGCGTTCATGGAGTTTGTCTGAACATATTCAAAGGTGTAGCCGAAAATATTCGGCAAGCCGTTCGGATCTGATTTTGATGTCAAAGCAACCGTTGCGACCAGTACAGAGATTACCAGTACAACGACGATCAATATATTGATGATCGTATTGATGATCGCTAATGCAATTCTTTTTCCCTTTTTCTCGGGCTTTGACTCCTGTGACTCCGTCATCGCCATTTCTTCTGTTTTGTTTTCTTTCATAATACACTCCAGTATAGTTTTAATCTCTGCATCTTTTCCGCAGGTGCACAGATCAGAACTATTCATGCGTTTTCAGCGAAAGGTTGTTGTACAAAAAGGAGAAACATAGGGGCGTGATGGGCGAAACTGCCGTTCCGCCCCTACACTCCATTTTCGCATAGTTCAAAACGTTTTGATCTCTGCTCAAAAAGAGCGAGAGACAGATGATCGGGCTACTGTAGGGATAATAGATGATAGATGATGGATGATGGAATAAATCCACCAATCATCAATCATTATTCATTAATCATCAAAACTCTCCCCGCCTCCTTGCCTGATTATAGGAGGCTGAAATAAAATCATTCGTTACGCGGCGCCGGCGTGTGTTTGCCACCGACGCCGCCGAATATTTTATTTAAAGAGAAATCTCTTAGATCACCTTACGAAGCATCTTATCAGTGATCGAGATATGATCGGTTCGATCATTTTACAGCGTCGTTACGTTGTTGTTCATGTATTGTTATAAAGTATTAACTTATCAACAATTACGAAGTAGCTGTGGTACCGGATACGGTGAACTCGAGGTTACCGAAAGCTGCGCCCGCTTTTGCGTCAACGCAGTCCTCATCCTGACCCTCAAACCAAATGAAGAACTTGTAGTACTTAACATCGCCGAGTTCATTGGAGCCGGTCTTACCGGCAAGGTTGCCAACACTGATAGACAGACCACTTGCAGATGTAGCGGTTACGCTAGAAGTAGTGGTTGCACCGGTAACAGCACTATAAGTGTCGCCCTCAGAATCATAGATGCAATCAGCAAATGTCTCATTATTGGTAGCATGAATACCAACGCCATTGCCTACTACATTAGCGGTAACTTCATAAATCGCAAGACGAGCATAGTCAGAGGTAAGACCGGTAATGTCAATCGTAACTCCGTTAACAGCAGCGTCGCCCTTGTTAGCAACGTTGATCATCTCGCTGAAATAGTGGTTTGTAGCAGTACTGACTGTATCGAAATCATCATCGTCAGACTTAGCGTAGTTAGTCTTGACTTCAGCGTTCGCTTCGTACCAAGCTGTGCCGTTAATAGTCGATACAGGTGTGTAAGAATTGCTGCTCAAGTCGTAGTCAACGGATGTTCCCCACTGCAGATCGGACTTGGAGATGACCAGCTCAGATGCCTTGATGGTTCTAACGCTGATACCGTTTGCTGTCGCCTGTGTGGCTGATGTGAACCATGCGAATGTCGCGGAACCAAGAGCTACGAGAGCTACGAGGAGCATCGCAACGGAAGAGATCAACGCTCTTCTTCTGAATTTTGTGTTTTTCATGAGAATTCCTCCTTAATTTTTTATGTCCCAAACACAAGGACATGATTTACATATTTAATCAAGCGTTTCTGCGCCTGTTTAAGCCGAGAAGCATTTGGATATTGGATAACGGATAATGAATAATGGTTGCGGGAAACGCTTCGCGTTTTGTATTCCAATTATCTTATGTTTCATCATCGTCATCATCGAGATTCTTTAATGTCGCTGTCAACATTTTTATGATCGACGTTAAGGTTGGTTTTAAATCTAAAAAATTTTTATCAAAGTATCCGGTTTTTTCTAATACTATTAACCAATACTCCGTTTCGCTTGCCTCTTTAGCGGCTATACGAAGCTTGTTTCTGAAATCATTGCGGCTCGCGGCAAAATTAGACTCATGAATATTTGCGCCTATACTTGTTCCGCTTCTGAGGATTTGACGAGCCATAACAAATTCTCGCCTTTCCTCTGTAAGCCATTTATAATAATTGACGATCCTGATCGCAAAACGGATAGAATAATCAGCAAGTTCGCCTTTCATAATCATTCCTCACAAATCAAGGACATACCGGAATCAAAAAATCCGCAAGGATTTTCCCTTAACCGTTATCCGTTATCCATTATCCGTTATTCGAAAAAGAATCTTATTCGAACGAGCTATTGTTATCGTCTGTGCCGCCGAAGAGCATTTCGATGGTGACGTTTGCGTCCTGGACGTCGTTGTCGCACTCGGGGTCTTCGCCCTCTGCCCAGATGCGGATGGTGATCTGCTTGGGGGTCAGGGCGTCGAGATGGAAGAGGCGGGTGGAATTGGAGAAGCTGTTGCTGACGTCAAAGGTCGACTGGCCGGCAACCGCTGTGCCCTGATTCGGCTCCCAAATCGCTGCAGAGCCGGAATCTTCATACGAAATGCGCAGTGCACGGATAACGTCTGCTTTTGAGCCGGTCTCGGTGGTGGTGACGGAAGAGGTTGCGGACTGACCTTCAACCTCAACATTCTGACCCGAAAGGTGTACCCACATATCCTTGGTCGCGATAAACCATACTTTGACCTCAAGGTAGGAGTTCTTGTTCGCTTCTCTTGCTGAGCCGGAGCGATTCGTCATCGCGATACCGTTGCGCGAAGTGACCGGATCGAGGAGCTGTTTGTCAAGACGATCGGCATTGACGGAAGCAAGATATGTATTGATCATGTCATTGGTGAGAACCTTTTTATACAATTTATAATTGTCGCCGTGATTCTCGATATCGAGATATAACTCAGGAGCAGTGGAGATCTTGAGCGTCATCTCATGTACGCTTGCAAAGTTAGAGAGCGTAAACCACGCTAATGTACCGGTGATCAGCACCAGCATCGCAATAATGCTGAGCATGAAGGTGGTGCGGCGCTTGATCCGCGCCTGCGCCTTCGTCAGCCGGTTCAATTCTTTCAATAATTCTTGGTTTGTTCTTTCTTCCATACAAATCACCATTAAATCTTATTGTAAAAGCAAGTGGTTTAGAAGCCTTATATAATAGGTATATCTGTCATTTTTGCCATAAAAATGCATAAAGCCACAGATACTTATAGTAAATCCATAATGATTATACCTAAAAATTTGTAAAAAATCAACAACAATTTTGAGAGGTATTCACACTGAAAATCAGTTTTCATTCCAATTTAGAAACAAAACTGTAAATAATCCACTATTTTAGGGGTTTCATTTTGTGGATTTTCTCCCTGCGTTGTGCAAGATGCACAATTTGTGCTATTAAATTTCGTCAAAGGAAGCTTTCAAGGCATTACAAAACTGTTATTTATTCTATAAAAGAAATAAAGTGCGCTATCTTGTGTTGTTTTGGGAATATCGTCATTTCCCTATACAGAATATGGTGCTTTTTGGGATTATTTCAAAAGAACTTTCAAAAAAGTATTGATTTTTTCGCGAGAATTGTATATAATAGTTGAGCAACTGAATCGAAGCATTCATTTGACCACACGTAGAGTTGTCCGAGTGGCCGAAGGAGCAGCACTGGAAATGCTGTGTACCTTTCTGGTACCGAGGGTTCAAATCCCTCACTCTACGCCAAAGCGAAAAGCCTGTCACAATGTGGCAGGCTTTTTGCTTTGTATTATTCATTCTTAAGTATTCAGTCTTAAGTCTTAAGTAGATCGACAGGCTTTTCTAAATGAATACTGAAAACTTAAGACTGAATAACTGTTTAATAATTGATTTACAGAAAAGTATCTGTTACAATATGAACGGTGATTGTAATGAAAGAGAATGTACTAATTGATAAGTCAATCGACTTTGGAGTGCGAATAGTTAAATTGAATCGTTATTTAATAAAAGAAAAACATGAATCTGTCTTATCCAAACAGATTTTAAGAAGCGGGACTTCCATCGGCGCAAATATCAATGAAGCACAATATGGAAACAGCAAAGCTGATTTCATCGCAAAGCTCCATATCGCCTTAAAAGAAACCGCTGAAACAGAATACTGGCTTCATCTTCTGGAAAAATCTGACTATCTGGAACACAAAATAGCTTTGTCTATGTTGAATGATTGCTTGGAAATCAAGAGGATTCTGATTGCTTCAATTAATACAGCTAAAGAAACTCAATAACTATTGTAAACCCGCCTGTAACATTATATACAGGCGGGTTCTTATATGATCTCAAAAAATTGATCGTATTCGGTGATCTCGTAGTCGCAGAGGGAGTTGGCGTCGGGTTCGGCGCCGCGCAGATAGCGGCAGGTGGTGATCCCCGCGTTTCTGCCGCCCTGCATATCGGAGGTCAGGCTGTCGCCGAGGATGATCACGCGGCTTTTATCCGTTATCCCGAGGTCGTTGAAGATATAGTCGAAATATGCTTTATCGGGCTTGGACGCGCCGATCTGCTCGGAGATATAGATGCCGTCCACATAGCGGTCGATCCCGGAGCGCACATATCTGCCGGTCTGAGGAATGGTCAGTCCGTTGGTAGCAAGATAGATCTTGACGTCGTATTCCTCGTGGAGCTTTTTGACGAATTCCGTCGCGCCGGGCAGCATGAAACCGCACTGTGATAGGTTGCTCTCGTACATTTCGTTAACGGCGCGGAAATCGACGGGGTCTCTGCCGATGCGCTCAAAGAGCATTTGAAAGCGGTGGGGCTTGAGATCGTCGCGGCTCAGCTCGCCGCGCTCGAGCGCCTTCCAGCACCACAGATTGCAGGCGCTGTAAAGCCTGACGACCTCGTCGGTCACGTCGACGCCGAAGTGCGACAGGGTACGGCTGACGGCGGTCTTCTCAGCAAGGATAAAATCGTAGACGGTCTCATCTGCGTCCAGCAGGATGATATCGTAGTTCTTACTCAAAGGGCTTGCCCTCCTTGGTAAAAATGCCGGTGCGGGTCATGTCGGAATGGAGCTCGACGCCGCAATATTCCGCAAATGCGCCGATCAGCAGCGACGGATTGATATTGAGAGTCGATCCTGCAGGCAGGCGAAGCGTCAGCAGAATGTTCTCATCAAAGTCTGTACTGCAGTCCAGTATATATTCTGTTAAATCGACCTGCTTCTTGCCCTTTTTCGTCTTCTTTTCAACAATGATTGCAGACTGATTCAAGAAATCGTTGAGTTTTGTGTATAATTCTTCCAAAGAAATATCGTGAGCGTTCATCGGCTCGATCGCGACCGCATAGGCAGCGCTGTCGATATCGGCAGGCTTGTACTTCGGCTCGACACAGCGCTGTACGCGGATGCCCGCGGGCAGGCAGGCGTTGAGCATCTCGGGGATGGCGCTCATGTCGGCGTTGTCGTCGAGCAGGCGAAAATCCATGCTCTCGCAAGTGGAGGCGAATCCGAGGGACAGCGGCAGTGCAAAGGTGATATAGGCGTGCTGGTGGAATCCCTCGGTGTGCCAGATGTCGAGACGGCTTTTGCCGATCGCGCGCAGCATAACGCGGTTGGTATCGAGGTGGGAGATATATTTGCACGCGCCGTCTTTGGTAAAGAATACTCTAGCGTTTTTCATAGCAAACACCTCCGCCGTATTTTTTCATACCGCAGTTCATACATCCCTCGCGGCAGTTGGGCGAAGTCTGCGACGCATAGGCGCGCTCGCACTCGCGCTTAAGGAAATCCTTGGTGATACCGTAATCGAGGTGATCCCACGGGAGGGTCTCGTCGAAGTCGCGGCGGCGGTTGGCATAAAACGCGGGGTCGATGCCGCATTCTGCGAAAACATCCAGCCAGTTTTGCAGCGAGAAGCAATCGCTCCACGAATCGAAACGCATCCCGCGCTGATGGGCGAGCAGCATCGCTTTGTTGAGCTTGCGGTCGCCGCGTGCAAATACCGCCTCGAGGAACGAGGTATCGGTATCGTGGTAGTTGTAGGTGACTTTGGACACGCTGATCTTTTTGGATGCGATAGACGCTTTGATGTGCTGTTGTTTTTCGCGCAGGGTGTCCATGGTGTCCTGCGGCTCCCACTGGAACGGTGTGAAGGGCTTCGGCACAAAGGATGACGCGGATAATGTCACGCGCGGTGACTTGCCTTTCGGACGATTCTCGACACTGTAATAGGTATCGAGGACTTTTTTGCCGAGATCGGCGATCGCCGCTACGTCGTCCATCGTTTCGGTCGGCAAGCCGATCATGAAATACAGCTTGACGGTCGTATAGCCGCCCTCAAAGGCGACGCGGCAGGTATTGATCAGCTCGTCCTCAAAGACGTTCTTATTGATCGCGTCGCGCAGGCGCTGAGAGCCTGCTTCGGGCGCAAAGGTCAGACCGCTTTTGCGGACGGTCTTGATCTCGTCAAGGATATCGTCGGAGAAGCCGTCGACGCGCAGGCTCGGCAGAGAAAGGCTGACCTGCTCGGGCTTCGCCCAACTATTGAGCTTTTTGAGCATCGGGACGACCTGGGTATAGTCGCTGGAGCTGAGTGAGGAAAGCGATACCTCGTCGTAGCCGGTGTTGCGGCAGAGGGCGTGGCATTCCTCGTTGATGCGGTCGATGCTTTTCTCGCGCACGGGGCGATACAGGAATCCCGCCTGACAGAATCGGCAGCCGCGGATACAGCCGCGGAAGATCTCCATGACAGCGCGGTCGTGGACGATCTCAATATTGGGCAGGACGAAATTGTCGGGATAATAGCAGGAATCCATATCCATGATAACGCGCTTTTCGACTTTTTCGGGCGCGCCGTCGCGGGGGATGACGGATTTGATCGTGCCGTCGTCATTGTAGCTGACGTCATACAGCGACGGGACATAGACGCCCGGGATCTGAGCGGCAAGGCGCAGGAATTCCGCGCGGCTTTTGCCGTCGCGCTTACATTCGCGGTACAGCTCGATGACCTCGAGGTCGACCTCTTCCCCGTCGCCGAGGAAAAAGATATCGATAAAATCAGTGATCGGCTCGGGATTGCACGCACAGGGGCCGCCCGCTACGACGATATGGTTGAGGTCATGCCTGTCGCGACTCAGCACGGGGATCCCGCCGAGGGACAGCATATTCAGAATATTGGTAAAGCTCAGCTCATACTGGAGCGTAAAGCCGATAAAATCGAAGTCGGTCAGCGGATCGCCGGATTCGAGCGCGTAGAGCGGGATATCATGGGCGCGCATCTCAGCTTCCATATCGATCCACGGCGCAAATACCCGCTCGCACCAGATGTACGGCTTCTCGTTAAAAAGGCTGTAGAGGATCTTGATGCCGAGGTGGGACATACCGATCTCGTAGGTATCGGGGAAGCAAAACGCGAATCGCACATCGACGTCATGCTTGTCCTTGATGACTTCGCCCAGCTCCCCGCCGACATAGCGGCCGGGCTTCTGGACTTTCAGGAGATATTTTTCGATTTCTTTGGGGTACATATGAAACTCCTATTTGAACAAGAATACCGCCAGCAGATACAGTGAAACTGCCAGCAGTGAATAATTATAACCGGAGCGGAACAACATCAGCAGTCCTGCCGTCAACAGCGGCAGAAGCAGCAGAAACGTTGTGATTTTCAGCAAGATTGAACAGGTCTTCGGCAGAAAACGTCGGGACAGAATAAGATACAGCAGGCGTCCGCCGTCAAGCGACATCACCGGCAGCAGATTGAACATTCCCAGTGCGAGGTTGGCATAAAGCAAATCGCGGCTCAGCGGATAGAATACTGCGGCAGAGAGAAAATTCGCCGCAGGACCGCCGAGGGTCACAAGGATATCCTGACGAAAACTGCGGGGGCTGTCCGCCTTGATCAGCACATCAAAAATGCTGGCCTTTACCATCTGCACACGGATATGAAAGCACCGCATCATCACAAGATGCCCCAGCTCGTGCAGTACTGCCGCTAAGACACAGCAGATGACGCGGTTTTCGCGGTCGAGAATCAGTACGGCAGATAGCGCCGCCGCGACCTCGTAGCCGATGAATAGTTCTGTCTTACCGAGGCGAAAGCTCATCGGGAGTTGACGTTACTTTCGTCTGACTGCCGCCGAAGAAAGCGTTCCAATCCACAGCATCAAATACCTTCTGCGATATGACCGGCTTTGACATCTCGGCGGCATAGGCTTTCATAAAGCTGTGATAAGCGCCGGAATCCATCGCCTTGAGGATGAAAAGCACCAACGCCGCCGCCATACACAAAACAAGCTGTAATATCGTCAGCAAAGGTTTTGATGATTCGCTCTTTTCGGATTTTGTCGGCTGTTTTTCATCAACCGCTTCATCGATGGGTTTCTCATCGGATTCAGTATCCTTTGCGTCGCGCCAGCCTTCCTCATAAACGATCTCATCACGCCGGATCTCACTCATAATATCACCCCATAGATTCTATGAGGTGATCGGGAATGATATTACTGCTCTAAAGGACGGTCGAGCATTTTGAATTCGCGGGAACGCAGACGGAAGAAGAATACCAGCGCACAAAGCAGCGCAACGATCTCGGCGATCGGGAACGCATACCAGATAACGCCCAGATCGATCTTGGACAGTAAAAATGCGGAGGGGATCAGCACCACTAACTGGCGCAGGAATGAAAGGATCATACTGTAAACGCCCTTGCCCACCGCCTGGAACAGCGCGGAGAACATGATGCCGAATGCCGCAAAGAAGAACGACAGGCTGATGATCCTTAGTTCCGGCACGCCGACCTCGAGCATCAAGGCGTTCGCGGCGGTATCGCCGGAAGCAAACAGCGACAAGATCCATTCGGGTGCGATCTGGAACACCAGAAAGCCGACGGACAGGATCAAAAAAGCAATAATAATGGCGATGCGCAGTGCGGAATACATCCGCTTTTTATTGCGTGCGCCGTAGTTGTAACCGATGATCGGCGACGTGCCCTGCGTCAAGCCGAATACCGGCATGAACACAAAGCTCTGGAGCTTGAAATACGCGCCGAAAGCGTTGATATACGCATTGGTCAGATTCTGCGCGACGTCAGCTAGCGAGATGATCGCGTTGATGCCCGATACCATCACCGAGCCGATGCTCTGCATGATGATTGCGGGAACGCCGACAGCATAGATATTCTTGAGGATCTGCGCCTGCATTTTGAATCCCTTGAACGAGATTTTGACGGCGTGCTTTTTGACGAACAGGTTGACCATGACGAATACCGCGCCGCAGATCTGACCGAACACGGTAGCGACCGCCGCGCCGACGACGCCCATCTGAGGAAACGGTCCGATACCGAAGATCAACAGCGGGTCAAAGATGATATTGATGATCGCGCCGAAAAGCTGGCTGAGCATCGGCAGGATCATATTGCCGGTCGACTGGAGGATCTTTTCGCCCATATTGCCGAACATCATGCCGACCGATACACACAAAACGATCGACAGATACTGGGTACCGTATTCGACCACCTGACTGTCGCCGGTGAACATCGCGATAAACGCGCCGGAGAACAACAGTCCGATCACCAGAAACAGGATCCAGTTGATCAACGCGAGAATGATGCCGGTGGTCGCGGCGGCATTCGCTTCTTTGAAATTCTTTGCGCCGAGGCGACGCGCGATCAGCGAGTTGACGCCGACCGCCGTTCCGACCGCAAATGAGATGCTGACCATCTGCATCGGCATTGCCAGCGATACAGCCGTCAGCGCCAGCGGGCTGTAGGACGCGACAAAGATACTGTCGACGACATTATACAGCGCCTGGATCAGCATTGAGAACATCGCCGGCAGCGACATTCCTAAAAGCAGCGGCAGCATGGGCTTTGTGCCCATTTTATTCTGCGATAATTCGCTCACTTCTCTTCCCTTCCTTTTTCCCCTTATGTCTTTCTATCAAAAACAGTATGAATTGTACAATCAACACGGATACCAAAATTCCCGCACCGTCGATCAGCATATCTTTGACTTCGCACGAGCGTCCCTTCGGGAACAGCTGGATCACCTCGTCGCATACCGCGACAGCGCATCCCAGCGGCAGCGCCACCACTAAGGTTTCCTTACGTTTTGACACATACAGATAGGCGGTGACCGAAAGCAGTGTACCGAGCAGTGCATATTCCGTAAAATGCGCCGCCTTGCGAACCGTTTTATCCGTCACGGTGATATTCACATGGATCGATTCAAAGAAATGATTGATGCCGTCGACGATCGGATTGCTCATCTCGGTCGAATTCGCCGCGTCGAGGGATGAATTATAGAAGATCGCGCCGATCACGATGATACACAATACGGTCAGGATGACGCGTGCAGCGGTTATTTTTGTATTATTCATAGGTCACCTCGGATAGCAGCATTGTTGATATATTCAAAGCTATTTTAATCCAATACGCATAAGATGTCAAATGGTGAATACCATTTTTAGTGATACGATTAAATAATAGTTGAAATAGCAGACTTTTTCAGTTATAATGCTAGTTGTGATATTTTGGCTTTAAGGAGAATACTATGCTTCATTACATTATTATCTTTCTGATTTCCATGGTACCGCTGATCGAGCTGCGCGGTGCGATCCCTTACGCAGTCGGATTCCACTGCAATATGGTATGGGCATATATCATCGCGATCTTAGGCAATATGCTGCCGGTACCGTTCATCTATCTCTTTGCGAGAAAGATCCTGCTCTGGGGCAAGGATAAAAAATACATCGGCAAGTTCTTCACCTTCTGCCTTGAAAAAGGTGAGAAAGGCGGCAAGAAGCTGCAGGAGAAAAGCGGCAGAGGGCTCTATGTCGCGCTGATGCTGTTTGTCGGGATTCCGCTGCCGGGTACGGGCGCATGGACAGGTACGCTCGCGGCGTCGATCCTCGATATGGATTTCAAGAAAAGCGTCATCGCCGTTCTCTTAGGCGTTATCCTCGCGGGCGTGATCATGGGGCTTGCTTCAATGGGATTGTTCGGCGCGATCGGCGCGATCTTTGCACCGAAGTAAGATGAAGCGCAGGAATACATACGCCGCGATCATCGGCGGCGGCGCGGCGGGGCTGATGTGTGCCCTGAGAGCCGCTGAGAACAGCCTCGGACAAAAGATCATCATCCTCGAGAAAGCCGACCGCGTCGGCAAAAAACTGCTCGTCACCGGCAACGGCAGATGCAACCTCAGTCATATTGGCGCATCTGCAAAAAGCTACCATGGCGAGGGCAGCGAGGATTTGATTAATATTCTTTTCAAGAAATATAGTCCCGATGCTGTATTGGAACACTTTCATCGGCTCGGACTGATGACGACAGACGACAGTGAGGGCAGGGTTTATCCGCGCTCGAATCTGGCGACATCCGTTCTCGATATCCTGAGAATGCGGCTGAGCGCTTACGGCGTTGAGGAAGCCTGCGGCGTTGATATCCGCGAGATTCGCAAGGTACGCAGCGGGTATGAGGTCATCACCGAGGACGAGATCATCACCACCGAAAAGCTGGTGGTCGCCGTCGGCGGCAAGGCAGACTATGCCGGTCGCGAAAGCGGCGCTCAGCTCATCAAGGACTTCGGACTTGCGACGACAAAACCAACCCCTTCCCTCTCACCTGTCAAGGTCGAGGGCGACAGCCTGCGCTCGCTCAAAGGCGTGCGCGTATCGGCGCAGGTCAGCCTGATACACGGCGGCGAGATCATCAAAGCCGAGCGCGGCGAGGTGCAATTTACCGAAAACGCATTGTCGGGCATCTGCATCTTTAATCTGTCCCGCTATGCGAATCGTCACAATGGGTGCGAGATCGCTGTCGCGCTTTTGCCGGAGATGTCGGTCGACGAGATCGAAGATGAACTCACGCGCAGGCTCAAGCTGAATCGAAACGGCGTTTTGTCCGATCTCTTCGTCGGCTTATTCCACAAGAACATCGGTATCGCGCTGATCAAAGCGGCAGGGTTGAAGCCCTCTAAGAATTGTAAAGATATTTCTAATAAAGAATTAAAAGTGTTAGCTGATGTCATCAACAACTGGCGCTTCAAGACCATCCCGCGGCATGATTTCAAGAATGCACAGGTCACCGCGGGCGGAGTCAATATCCGCGAGATCAACCACCACACCTTTGAGACAAAGCGTCACAAGGGGTTATACATCATCGGCGAGGCGCTGGATGTCGACGGCGACTGCGGCGGCTACAACCTGCAGTTCGCCTTTGCGAGCGGGATGTGCGCGGGGGATCATCTATGATACGCCTGTCAAACATCAAGCTGCCCATCGGCTACACCGACGAGGACATCCGCAGAGCGTGTATGAAAGAACTGCGGATATCTGCCGACGCGATCCAAAAGACGGCGCTGTATCGCCGCTCGATCGACGCGCGGCACAAGAATGACATCCACTATGTCACCAGCGTCGACGTCTATCTGAACACCAACGAAAAAGCGGCGTTATCGAGAGCAAAATCGAAGAACGCTGTTTTGACAGAGGAATACCGCTACACCCCGCCGACCGTCAAGGATATACAAAAACGTCCGCTGATCGTCGGAACAGGTCCTGCGGGATTGTTCTGTGCGCTGATACTCGCACAAAGCGGCATCCGCCCCATCGTCATCGAACGCGGCTCACGCGTTGAGGAACGCACGAAGGCGGTCAACTCCTTCTGGAGCGGCGGCAGGCTCAATACCGAATGCAACGTGCAGTTCGGCGAGGGCGGCGCGGGGACTTTCTCGGACGGCAAGCTGAACACCGGCACGAAAGACGGCCGCGCCCGCAAGGTGCTGACGGAATTTGCCGCACACGGCGCGCCCGACGAGATCCTCTATAACGCCCTGCCGCATATCGGCACGGACAAGCTGCGCGATACCGTCCGCAATATCCGCGAGGAATTATTGCGGCGCGGCGCGGAGATCTATTTCGATACCAAGCTGACCGACATCTTCGTCCGCGATGATGCGGTATATGCCGCCGAGGTCGAGGATCAGAACGGCAGGCGAATCATCGAATGCAGCGAGGTTGTCCTCGCGATCGGTCACAGTGCGCGCGATACCTTTGAGATGCTGCGGAGAAAGCAGATCGCTGTCGAGCCGAAGCCCTTTTCGGTCGGCGTGAGGATCGAGCATTTGCGGGAGCTGATCGACCGCTCTCAATACGGCGAGGCATACAAAAAGCTCCCCGCCGCTTACTATAAACAAAGCATTCATCTAAACGACGGCAGAGGGGTCTACACCTTTTGTATGTGTCCCGGCGGCATGGTCGTCGCGTCACAGAGTGAACCCGATACCATCGTCACCAACGGCATGAGCGAATTTGCCCGCGACAAGGTCAACTCCAACGCGGCGCTGCTGGTATCCGTAGCGCCGAACGATATAGCCGGAGAGCATGTACTCAAGGGGATGTACTTCCAGCGTGAGCTGGAGAAAAAAGCGTTTCTCGCGGGCGGCGGCGATTATCATGCGCCCGTCCAGCGGGTCGGCGATTTTCTCAATCGTCAAAACTCCGATCGCTTCGGCGAGGTACTGCCAAGCTATCGCCCGGGGACGACGTTCGCTCAGGCGGAAGCAGTCTTGCCGACATTCGTCACGGAGTCGCTGAGAGCTGCGATACCGATGATCAACCGCAGGCTCAGGGGCTTTGCCCATCCGGACGCGGTCATGACGGCAGTCGAAAGCCGCTCCTCCTCCCCCATCCGCATCCTGCGCGGTGAGGATCTGCAAAGCGTCAGCGTCAAGGGACTGTATCCCTGCGGCGAGGGCGCAGGCTATGCCGGCGGGATCGTATCGGCGGCGGTCGACGGCATCAAGGTCGCCGAAAAAATCATATCGACATAAAAAAGTGTCAAGGACACATCAGCTCCCCCAGCCCCCTCAATCATGAGGGGGTTAGATTTTTAAGGGTAGCTATGGTATAATAAATCCATGAAC